>JAGWPI010000130.1 GCA_028877005.1 Bacteroidota bacterium
AGAAAATGGCATTCAATATGGTGATTTACCTGAATTTATGGACTTTGAATATTTAAGAAAAAATACTGCTATCAACTTGGCTAATTTATCAAATTTAGCTAAAGCACCTGCCATGCCACAAAACGTTACCGTAGAAGTTAAAAAATTAAGTAATTACACCAGCTTGCATTGGGATAAACCTGCTACCGGCAAGGTAAAAGGATATTATATTTTAATGCGTGAAACCACCAGTGCTTTCTGGCAAAAAAAGATTTTTACCACAGAAACACAGGCCGATTTGCCCTATTCAAAAGATAATTATTTTTTTGCAGTACAAACCGTTGGCGATGCTGGTAATGAAAGTCTGCCGGTAGTACCTGGCATAGCAGGAAGATAAACAACTAAACTGACTTTTTTATTACCATAGTAATAGCAAAGCAATTAAAAAGCTTATAAAAGATAATAGTATTGAGTACAAAGAATGGCAAACAATCATTCACAATAATTTTTATTACTTTTATTGTGATTAAGTATTTGCATGAAGAATTTTAACCATAACTATTCTCTCTTTTTAATAGTACTACTCATTAGTATTTCTAATGCATGTAATAAAAAAAATATTACTACAAACAATCAACCACTTGCAGCTGAAACTTTAAGAAATATAGCCTATGGTAATGACCCATTACAAAATATGGATGTATATTTACCCGCAGGCAGGGATACTACACATACTAAACTGCTAATATTGATACATGGCGGCGCATGGACATCGGGTGACAAGTCAGATTTTGATACAGCTATTCAAATGCTGCAATCGGGTTTACCCAATTTTGCAATATGCAACTTTAATTACCGTTTGGCTAATCTACAAGGAAGTAATTTATGGCCCACTCAATTAACAGATATAAACAATGCATATCAGTACCTGCAACTTCAGCAAAGCAAATTCGGTATAAACACTAATCAAACAGCAGTTTTTGGTGCTAGTGCCGGTGCTCAATTGGCTTTACTATTTGCCTACACACACAGTAATAAAGTTAAAGCAGTAATTGATTTATTTGGTCCTACAGATTTAGCAGCTTTGTATTACCATGCACCTAACCCCTTGTATCCTACCTTGCTATCGGTATTTCTTAATGGAACACCTACTAGCAATTTGTCTGCTTACATCAGTGCCAGCCCGTTATACTTAGTAAATAAAACAGCACTACCCCCCACTATTATTTTTCATGGAACAGCCGATGATGTAGTACCCATTAGCCAAAGTGATAGTTTAAATAATCGATTACAGAATTATTCTATCACCCATCAATTTATACAATATGCGGGAGAAGGACATGGATGGACAGGGCAAAATTTATTAGACACATACTTTAAAAGTATTCAATTTTTACAACAAGTTATACCAAATTAAAAATAGAAAGTATGCATCAAAGCATTCAATGGAGATTAAAAACATTTTATACATTAACACCTGATGAATTATACCAATTATTAAGGTTAAGAAGTGAAGTATTTGTAGTAGAACAAAATTGTATTTTTTTAGACTTAGACAACAAAGATCAGTTTAGTTACCACTGCATGGGATATATACAAGAAAAATTAGCCGCTTATACACGTTTAATACCGCCTGAAAAAGTGTATCCATTTATGAGTATAGGAAGAGTAGTAACGGCACCAGATTTTCGTAACAAAAAAATAGGCAAGTCTCTAATGGAAAAATCAATTGAAAATTGTTATGATTTATTTGGACAAGCACCCATACAAATTGGCGCACAGTTATATTTAAAAAAATTTTATGAATCGTTCGGCTTTAAACAAAGCAGTGAGATTTACGACGAAGATGGTATCCAGCATATAGAAATGATTAAACAACCATAAACATCGTACATACTTAATCTACTTAATTAACATAGAGATAACCAATAGTTATGGAACATAATTGGATATAATAAAACCCACTCAATAAATGGAAGTACTTTTGCTCTATAAAAATGCTATAAATAAATATGCGTAAAAACATACTCATATGGTTACTTAGTTTAATAGTGCTATTAGTACTGGGAATAAAGGGAACCGAATTTTATTTAAGTCAAAAAAAAGAAGATAAAAAAATTGATGCTCTATTAAAAGCAGACGAAATGCCGGAGGTATGGATTGGTAAATCCAAATCACAAATTCCTACCGACTCAAAAGAAGGAGCACTTATTTTATATGGCTATAACCTAATAGCAAATACAAGTTATTATTTAGGCCCTAAAGGAACCATTGCACACATTACCAATGGTATGAATTGTCAGAATTGCCACCTACAAGCCGGCACTGTTCCCTACGGCAACAATTTTGGTAAAGTAGCTGCCAATTATCCGGAATACAGAGCCCGAAATAACGGATGGCAATCAATTAGTGCTCGTGTAAATGATTGTTTTGAAAGAAGTATGAATGGTAAGCCTCTAGATAGTACTTCGCATGAAATGAAAGCAATAGTAGCATACTTAAACTGGCTTGGAAAAGATGTTCCTAAAGGAACCAAACCACCGGGTACAGGTATTATGAAAATAAAACTATTAGACAAAGCAGCCAATCCGGAAGCAGGAAAGCTTGTATATACAACACATTGTCAAAGTTGCCATGGAGCTAACGGAAATGGCCTGCTGAATGCTGACGGAATTGGATATGCTTATCCACCACTATGGGGTAAAAATAGCTACAACGATGGTGCAGGCATGTATCGAATCAGTAATTTAGCAGGTTTTGTTCAACCCAATATGCCATTTGGTACTAATTATCATCATCCTGCTATTACAAACGAAGATGCATGGAATGTAGCAGCTTTTATTAATTCACAACCAAGGCCACACATCAATCAATCGAACGATTGGAAAGATATTTCCACTAAACCATTTGACTTTCCTTTTGGACCCTATGCCGATAGTTTTTCAGAACACCAGCATAAATATGGTCCTTATCAACCCATTATAAATGCAAAAAAAGAAAAAATGGCAGTAGCCTTACATTAATACACATTTGTATAATCACCTTATTTTTCAAATCTAAAAAAATACACCATGAAAAATTTATTCCTAATTCTTGTTTTACTTACCGGTTTCGGTATTCATCATGTTCAGGCTCAGAGCAAAAACGAAAATTTTACCGGTGCAAAGGCTACGTTAAAGCATTATAACGCTTTATATATATTAGATGATAAAGATGATAAAAAAATAAGAGGCACCTTAAGAAACATTAATAATGCCTTAGAAGATCCTAGATTAAAAGGTAAAATTACCATTGAGCTGATTGCTTTTGGCGATGGGGTGGAATTATATAAAAAAACAAACCCTTATGATTCACTATTAACCGCACTGCAAAAAAAAGGGGTAATTCTGGCACAATGCAGCAATACCATTAGAGAAAGACATATTAGTAAAGATGAGCTTTGGCCATACATAAATTATGTACCCACCGGCAATGGCGAAATAATTATACGCCAATACCAAGGTTGGGCAACAGTTCACCCATAAATGATAACATGTTTATTGCAACAAATACGAACAAAGCAAGAAGTGAGTATCTTCACACTATGTTCGATTTCAGATTGCAAGTATTTTATACCGTAGCAAAGCGTCTTAATTTTACAAAGGCCGCAAATGCGCTTTTTATTACCCAACCGGCTGTTACCAAACATATACAGGAATTAGAAAATCACTTCAAGATTAAATTATTTGAACGCTCTGGCAACCAAATTCAGTTAACACCTGCAGGTGAAGTATTGCTTCAACATACCGAGCAATTATTTGCTTTGTATAGAAACATGGAATATGAAATGAGTGATTTAATCAACCGCCACCAAGGTATTTTAAGAATAGGTGCTAGTACAACTGTAGCACAATATGTAATTCCACCTTTACTGGCAGGCTTTCATAAAAAATATCCCAATATTGAAATTGCATTAATTAATGGAAATACAGAACAAATTGAACAGGCTTTAATCAACAAAGAAATTGAATTAGGCATTATTGAAGGGCATAGTAAAAACAAACAAATAAAGTATACTGAATTTCTACAAGATGAAATTGTATTAGTTACCCATGCAAAAAATCCAATAGTAAAAACGGGCATACTAAAACCCGATGATTTGAAACAAATTCCAATTTTATTTCGCGAACCCGGCTCCGGTACATTAGAAGTCATTATTCATGCACTCCATCCGCATCGTATTAAACTTTCCCAATTAAAAACAGAAATGCAACTAGGCAGTACTGAAAGCATTAAATCTTACCTAATGCATAGCAACAGTTTTTCTTTTTTATCTATTCATGCCATCCAAAGAGAACTCCAGAATAATATTTTTAAAGTAATAGATGTAAAAGGGCTGCAGATAAAACGTCCGTTTTATTTAATTCATCTTCATGGACAGCCGGAAGCGAGCACATCATTATTTATGCGTTTTGCTACAAAAAGCAATAATATAATGCCATAAAACAAAAATATTATCTAAATAAAAAAAGGTAGAAGAAAACGCTTCTACCTTTTTTTAGTATTGTTTTGAAATTATATATGAATAGTGCTACCTTCTTTAATATCATCGGTTGGATTAGTAATAATGGTTTCACCGGGTTGTAAATCACCATATACCTCTACCTTGGTGCCATTATCATTACCTGTTCTAACATCTACTTTTACTGCTTTACCATTGCGCACAACCGTAACATATTTTCTTTCTGTAGATGTAATGATAGCCGATTTAGGAACAGTCATTGCGTTGGGATTACCTTTTGTAAATAATTGAACTTCTACAAACATTCCGGGTGATAATGTATAGTTGTTGTTATACACATCAACCTCCATTCGCTGTGTTCTAAACTGCGGATTAACATTGTAAGAATTTCTGCTTACAAAACCAATATTGCGTTTACCCGGAAATGCACTAGTATAAAAAGCTACAGTATCCTTATCTTTAAAATGCGCAGCAATATCTTCCGGAACGTCAATTTGTAATCGTAAGTGAGCAATATCTTTTAACTCTAACATACGTTGGTCTTTAATGGCAGCACTCACCAATGCCCCAGGATGTACATTTCTTTCTGTAATAACACCAGAAAATGGTGCATATACTTTTAAATATCCCAACATTGTTTCTTGATATTTCCAATTGGCTTTTTCGGCATTACTCAAAGAACTGTCTGCCTGCACTTTTGTTCTTGCTGCCGAAACATCTAAGGGCGATATAGCACCGGGTGTTTTTGCCGCTTCTAAAAGACGTACATAATTCTCTTTATCAATAGACAAATCGGCTTTAGAACGTTCATACCTTTCTTTTGCTTGAAGCATAGCTTGTTCTAATTCCGGATCTTCTAATACCATTAGCAGTTGGCCCTTTGAAACTCTGGAACCAATATCAACCAAAACACTCTGAACATAGCCATTTACCTTAGGAAAAATGCTTACTTCCTGATAAGCAGCCAACTTTGCAGGTAATTTTAATGCCACACTTACACCACCTTTTTGAACAGTTGTTACAGCATAGTGCATGGTGGTATCACTGGCAGGCGGGTCTTTTTGCTTTTCTTCTTTTTTAGAAGAACAAGATGCCAACATTAAGAAAGTACCGAAAAGAACAATATAATATTTCATTGTGATAAATTTTAAAGTGATAGGTAAAATATCCTGTTTTATAATTATTTATTTTAAGCTGGATGTTTTGAAATTTCTTCATCATTAACTTCATCTTCCGGCAACAAGGATACATCTTTGAATGAAGCTTTTTGTTGTACCCATCCATACACCAGTGGTACAATAAATAACGCAGCAACAGTAGATGCAGCCAAACCTCCAATAACTGCACGGCCTAACGGTGCAGATTCATCGCCTGCTTCACCTAACCCACTGGCCATAGGTATCATACCTGCAATCATGGCAAGACTGGTCATTAAAATAGGTCTTAACCGAATACTTGCTGCTACAGTTGCTGCCTTAAATGGATCGCGATATTGCAATCGCAATGATTCTGCATTGGTAACAATTAAGATAGCATTTGCTACCGATACCCCCGTTGACATGATGATACCCATATAAGATTGTAAATTAAGTGTAGCACCTGTTGCCAACAACATTAACATGGCTCCTAATAATACGGCAGGAACCGTAGCTAACACTGAAATAGCTACACCAAATGATTGATAATTGGCTGCCAATAACAATAGAATTACCACTATAGCTGCTAAGAGCCCACTTTGTAAGGAATCTAATGTTTCTACTAATAATGAAGACATACCCTTTACTTGCGTAATTAATCCGGTGGGGGGTGTACCTGATTTCTTTATTGCTGCTTCTACAGCTGTAGTGGCACTCCCTAAATCCTTCTTATAAATGTTTGCACTAATTACAACAAATCTACGTGGTCCACTTCTATCATATTCACCCGGTAAACTATCAATAGAAATAGTAGCAACATCTGATAATACAGGCCTTGCTTCGCCTTTTACTAAGGGTGTAGCTTGTAATTCCTCTAATGAATTCATAGCATATTCCGGAATTTGTACTTGTGTTTGATAGGTATATGAGTTATTAGGATCTAACCAAAAGTTTTTATTGGTATACCTACTAGAAGAAGTACTGGCGGTAATACTTCGCGAAACATTATCAATGGTTAAACCCATTAAGGCTAATTTTTCCCGATCAACCTTTATGTTTATAGTAGGATATTTTAATGGCTCTGCAATTTGTACATCACGCAAAAATGAAATTGCTTTCATATTAGCCATTACCCTATTAGCATAGTTCTCAATATCCGTCATATTTTTACCGGCCACCCTTACTTCAATAGGTGTAGAAGCACCCTGTGCCATAATTTTTTCGGTTAATTCAATAGGCTCAAAAGAAATTTGCATATCCGGATATGCTTTAGCAATGGCATACCGTAATTTTTCTTTTAAGTTTTCCATATTCACCTTATACTTCTCATTTAAATTGATTTGTATAACAGCTTCATGAGTTCCACTATTGAATATATACAGGTTACTAGTACCAAAATTTGCAGGTACCAAGCCCACATAAGCCGAAGAAATTTCAACATTATTATCAACGGTTGAATCTATAATGTTAAGTACACCTTTCGTAGCTCTTTCTGTTACTTCTAAACGTGTTCCTGCAGGCTCTCTCAATCGCAATTGCAATTCTCCTGTGTTGGTTTTGGGTAATAAATCTTTTCCTATTATCACAAAACAAAAACCGGCTGCACTAAATGCTAGGATTAAATAAACGATTACAATAAATTTCCTTTTGGGCATCCATTTTGTTAACCTACTTTCCAATGCCACCTTAATGCGTTGAAAAAAATTGTCTTCTTCTTTGTGTTCGTTATCTTGTTTGGTATGTTCAACTACCTCCTCATCTTCTTGTTGATCTAAAGCTAGACCGGCATGTGCATGTGGCTGATTATGATGGTATTTATTAAACATATCTTCTTTCAATAACCAGTTAGAAATTACCGGTACTAAAGTTTGCGCAGCCACATAAGATACAATCATAGCAAACGCAATAGATAATGACAATGGCAGGAACATTGCTTTGGGTACACCGGACATAACGAATGCCGGTGCAAACACAGCTAGTATACACAATAAAATTAATAAAAGCGGGAAAGATATTTCCTGACAAGCATCTAAAATAGCCTGTTTCTTGGGCTTGCCCATTTCTAAGTGCTGGTGTATATTTTCTATGGTAACCGTTGCTTGGTCTACTAATATACCAATGGCCAAAGCCAAACCGCTTAAGGTCATAATATTAATAGTTTGACCAGCCATTTTTAAAAAGAACACAGCACTTAAAATTGCTACCGGAATGGTAATAATTACTACCACACTGCTTCGCCAATCTTGTAAAAACAGCAATACCATTAGTCCGGTTAATATTGCACCCAAGATACCCTCCGTCATTAAACTTTTGGCCGAGTTAATTACAAATACCGATTGGTCAAATGCATATTGAATCTTTACATCGCTAGGTAGCAAACTTTGCATTTCCGGTAATTTTGATCGCAAATCTTGCACTACACCCCATGTAGAGGCACTGGCTGTTTTTACAACAGGTATATAAACAGATCGCTTACCATTAATTAAGGCATAGTCAACTGTAATATCAGCACCATCTGTAACTTTTGCTACATCTTTTACAAAGATGGATGTGGCACTATTACTAACAATGGGTATATTTTCAAAATCTTTTACTTTAGTTTCTAATGAATTAACTGAAGTAACATACATAGTACTATCTATTCGTATATTACCCGAAGGTGAAATAGCATTGTTTTTTGCAATAGCCTCTACTACCTGATCGGCAGATAAATTAAAGGAACTAAGTTTGGTAGGATCAATATTAATTAATACTGTACGGGCATTAGAACCAAAAGGTGGTGGTGCAGACAAGCCCGGCACCGTTGCAAACAAAGGACGAATACGAGTTACTGCCAAATCAAAGATGTCTTTTAATGGGCGGGTCTTACTGCTAAATACCAACTCACCCACCGGTAATGAAGAAGCATCAAAACGAATTACAGTAGGTGGCAATGCACTTGGCGGAAAAAATGCCATGGTTCTGTTTACCTGTAAAGCCACTTGTGCAGAGGCTTCTGCCATATTTGCATCTTCATAAAAAGTAAGTTTAATTAATGTAAGTCCCTGAATATTTTTACTTTCAATATTCTTTACACCATCTATATATAAAAACTGGTCGGCCATACGTGTGGCAAAGAAACCTTCCATTTGTGCGGCAGACATACCGCCATATTGCTCAATTACATAAATGGTAGGAGAATTAAGTTTAGGGAATATATCAATTGGAATAGTTCGTAAAGCCATTACTGCAAATAGCAATAGCCCTGCAAACAATACAATTACCGTAATGGGCCTTTTAAGGGCTGCTCGTACCATATAAATTATTTTATTGTTTGGATAAATGAATCAATTGTTCCGGCTGCAGCTGATTTATCTAAATTAGCTTGCAACCAATTGGTAATGGTTTGAATATAATCGGTTTGGCTGCGGTATAATACAAAAGCTGAATTAGTTAAATCAATTAAATTAATTAACCCTGCATTATACTGTGCAATTTTTTGATGATAAGCATCTCTTGCCGATTGCAATTGAATGGGTATCTCTTGTAAATTCTTCTGTATAATATCAATAGAAGCCAGTGATTTTTGGTAAGCATTTGATAAATATAATTTTTGTTGTTGCAAATCATAATCACTACTTTGAGTAGCAAATTTGTTTACCGTCATTTGGTCTTTTCTGTGTATCCCATCAAATAAATTATAAGTAAATGCTAACCCAAGTGCATAGTTAAAGCGCTGATACCCAAATCCGGTACCAATGGCTTTGTATTGGTCTTGATAATCTATACTGGAACCTCGCCCCCAAAAACCTCCTGCCAAATAAATTTTAGGCTGATAAGTTTTTTGGATAAGCTTGCCTTGAGCCATGTACCTGTTTTTAATTTGCTGGTAATAATCAATAAGCGGATTACCTAATGTGTCTATCTGATCAGAAAAATTATTTTGAGCAATTAAGTTATTAAATCGCCCTACTGCTGTATCTACATTTAATTGTATTATTGGAATTCCTGTTAACATAGATAACTGTTCGCGTAAGCGAAGAACAACATCCGACTGATTGTTATAGTTAATGCGTGCTTTTGCTAGTTCAGCTTTTGCTAAAGATGAATCAACACCGGGTTTTAAACCACTGGCAGCCTGAGCTCTAATAACACTAAACAAGGTTTCATATCGCCGAACATTATCTTGTTCAACACCTAATTGCTGTATATTTTTTAACAATGCCAAATAATAGTTTGCTACATTTAATTTTAATAAATAGGCTTCTTTGGCATAATCAGATTCTGAATATTTCTCATTGGCTTTAGCATCCTCTACCCTTGCTTTGTTTAAGCCAAAATTATATAGCTCATATTGGCTATATACCATGCCCAAATTTCCTGAGGCGGCTTGCCAGTTATTATCGGCTGTAATACCACCGGCAGTGGGTATAGCAATACCTAATGGCAAAAATGTTCCTGTAACTCCGTTGGCAGTGGCCATGGTTAATTGATCATGTACTTGAAGCGATGGCAATGCGGCATGTTTCGCATCCATAATGCCGGCCTTAGCGCTGGCTATTAAGGCCTGCTTGCTCATAATAGAGGGATAATACTGCAAAGCAGCATTTGTTAATTGTGGCAATGAATACAATGCCTGTGCTGTTTGGCCGGTAACTGATATAATACTACCTATCCATACAACAATTAGCATACAGCCAATTATTGACTTTCTGTTTAATACAAACATATAACCTATTGGTTTTTAAAAATGAAATAAAAGAAATTATGATGTTATACACGCAAAAGGGGGGCCTCGCAAGGTAGGTGTATATTGAAAGTAAGATACGAAAGATTCTTGATATTTACAATAGGGTATACAAATAAAAAGTAAGGGAATGATAGAAAATACAAAAAAAGTTGTAGCAGCTACTGTTTCGGGTTGATACCTTTTATTTAACCGAATATTATCACCCCTTTGAGAAGTATTATGGGTGTAAATTGCCTTATTAAAATATTGGTGCGGTTGAAATAAATCATGCACATGTAACTCGGTATCAATAATTTGATCTTCGGGAACAGCATCAAAATTAAATAGCAACTGTACCCCAAAAAAAAGAATATACAGGGTAAAAAAAAGTAACTTAACAATTAAATTATATGCTTTGTAAAAGCGATGCATGGGTTAGTTCAATTTCTATTGCAAAGCTATATATGTACCACAAAATTTTTTGTTAGAAATGTGCATAATAGATTAGAAGCGGATTAGAATTTTAAATTTTAGAGGAAATACCTCGAAAATTAGGTGAATTTAATTCCTATACAAACAGTTGTAAGTTTTAAGTCTTGTTTTTTTGAGTAATTTTTTTAGGCTTTGCAGGTAAACTTTCGGCTAATTCTGTAGCCAAAAACTTAGCAGTATGGCTTTCTTTTACTTTACACAAATCTTCCGGTGTACCCGCAAACAAAACCCTACCACCGCCTGAACCACCTTCGGGCCCTAAATCAATAATATAATCTGCTTGTTTAATTACATCTAAATTATGTTCTATTACCAATACAGTATTACCTCTGTTCACCAATTTTTGCAATACATCCATTAACAGTATAATATCCTGAAAATGTAAGCCGGTAGTAGGCTCATCTAATATATAAAAAGTTTTACCGGTATCTTTTTTCCCTAATTCAGTGGCCAATTTTACCCTTTGTGCCTCTCCTCCACTTAATGTTACAGCACTTTGCCCAAGTGTAATGTAGCCTAACCCTACTTCTTGTAATATTTTTATTTTACGATATATCCAAGGTACTGGTTGAAAAAATTCACAAGCTTCATCTACCGACATATCTAACACATCACTAATAGACTTGCCTTTGTATCGTATTTCTAAAGTTTCTCGATTGTAGCGTTTGCCATTACACTTTTCACAAGGCACATAAACATCGGGTAAAAAATTCATTTCAATAACACGCATACCACCGCCTTCACATACCTCACACCTACCCGTTTTTACATTAAAAGAAAAACGTCCTGCATTATATCCCCGAATCTTTGCTTCAGGAACTGAGGCAAACAAGGTACGTATATCTGTAAAAAAACCACAATAAGTTGCCGGATTACTTCGGGGTGTGCGGCCAATAGGCGACTGATCTATTTCTATTACTTTATCAATAAACTCTAACCCTTTAATGGCTTTAAAAGGCATGGGTTTTATACGCGATTTGTAAGCATGTTCTGCCAATAATGGGTAAAGCGTTTCATTAATTAAAGTGGATTTACCACTACCACTTACACCGGTTACCAGTATTAAAGTACCCAAAGGTAATTGAATGGTAACATTTTTTAAGTTATTTCCGGAAGCGCCTTTTAGTTCAATATACTTTCCATTACCTTGCCGCCTTTCTGTGGGCATAGGTATATGTATACTACCATTTAAATAGCCTGCGGTGGGGGTTTGCAGTTGCATTACTTCAGCAGGTGTACCTGCCGCCACAACATTGCCGCCCATTTTCCCGGCACCGGGTCCAATATCTATTAAGTAATCCGCAGCCAGCATAATGTCTTTATCATGTTCAACCACTACAACACTATTTCCAATATTCCGTAAATTTTGTAGCGCCTGAATAAGGCGATGATTATCGCGCTGATGCAAACCAATAGAGGGCTCATCTAATATATATGTAATACCTTGCAGTTGCGAACCAATTTGTGTAGCCAGCCTAATGCGTTGGCTTTCACCACCACTTAACGACCGGGATGGGCGATTTAAATGCAGGTAGGTTAATCCTACATCTGTTAAAAAACCTAGGCGATCATTAATTTCTTTTAATATATCTTTAGCAATAATTATTTGTTTTTTATTGAGCTGTTTGGGCAATTGCTGAAACCACTGTGTTAATGCATCCAAACTCATATCGCCCAATTTAGCAATGTTTTTTTCGGCAATTTTAAACCATAAACTTTCTTTTTTTAATCGGGCTCCATTACATTCGGGGCATGTTTTTAATTCCATAAATTGCTCTACCCATTCTCGGGTTGTTTCAGTACTTCCCGAAGCAGTAAACCATCTTTTTAACATAGGTATCACACCCTCAAAAGCACCCGTAAAGGTATATTCAGCGGTAATGGTATCATCGGTTGCATTAAAAAGTTGATCTACATCACTCGGTATTTCGGTGCCGTATAACAATAAATTCAATTCCCTTGTACTTAGTGTGCTAATGGGTTTATCAATGGCTATTTTATTTTTTTTGGCAAAAGCCGCCATTTGTTGAAAAAGTTGTGCATTTCTTTCCTGACCCAATGGTGCTATACCGCCCTCTTTTACAGAAAGATGTTTATCGGGTATAACTTGCAATAAACTAACGGAATAGATGCTGCCTAATCCTTTACAAACCGGACATGCTCCATAAGGTGAGTTAAAGGAGAATGCATTGGGCGATGGCTCCTCATAACTTAACCCTGTATCCATGCACATTAACTTACTGCTGTATTGAACTAATTTGTTGGTATCATTTATTAACAAAAACATTAAATCTTTGCCCATTTTCAAGGCCTGCTCTACACTATTGGTAACACGTAAATGCATATCCGCTGTTACAGGCAGTCTGTCTATTACAACCTCTATATCATGTACCTTGTATCTATCTACCTGCAGCTTTGCTGTTACATCTTTTATTTCGCCATCAATTCTAACTTTTACAAATCCTTTTTTTCTAATTTCTTCAAATAACTCTCTATAGTGGCCTTTTCTTCCCCTTACTAAAGGGGCTAATATGGAAATTTTTTGATTGGCAAAATTGGAGTAAATGTGGTCTATAATTTCTTTCTCAGAAAATTTAGCCATTTTTTTTCCGGTTGCATAACTATAAGCCTCAGCCACACGTGCAAATAGTAAACGTAAAAAGTCATACACTTCGGTTACCGTACCAACGGTTGATCGGGGATTTTTGTTGGTGGTTTTCTGTTCTATGGAAATAACCGGCGACAAACCGGTAATTTTATCTACCTCAGGACGTTCCATATCGCCAATAAACTGCCGGGCATATGCGCTAAAACTTTCCATATAACGACGTTGTCCTTCGTTATATATTGTATCAAAAGCTAAAGAAGATTTTCCACTACCGCTAACACCTGTAATAACTACTAACTTATTTTTAGGTATAGTAACATCAATATTTTTTAAATTATGTTCCTTTGCACCCATTATTTCAATTACATCTGCCATACAAGGGGCTTCATTCATTGCCTTTTGCCTAATTTTTTTTGCCATAAAATTGTATCAAAGATAGGAACAAGCAATGGAAGGAATTGTTGAACTTTGGTTATAATTAGAAAGAAACCAGGCAATTATTTGGAAATATTAATCCATGTATAGTACATTTGCGCCAGTTCTTTTTAAAAACTTATCAAGAAAGGCAGAGGGAATTGGCCCAATGAAGCCTTGGCAACCCATGTTTATTGCATGAAGGTGCCAACTCCATCCCATAACAATGGGAAAGATAAGTCAGTCAATTTTATTTATATCACCTCATTATAGATGTATTTAAAGCCTGCCTGATTTATCAATGGCGGGCTTTTTTGTTACCCACTCTCTTGCTTTTTTCCATTTTTAATATATTTAAAAAATTAAAATTATTATGCAACAGCAAGCATTGCGCATTGGTTTATTTGGTTTTGGAGTAGTAGGTGAAGGCTTATACAGGGTTTTGCAACAAACGCCTTCCTTACGTGCAGAATTAGTAAAAGTATGTATTAAGCATCCTGAAAAAAAGAGGAACGCACCGACTGAACTATTTACAACAGATAAAAATAGCTTATTATGGGATGAACATATTAATGTTATTGTTGAAGTTACTGATGATGCGGAGGCTGCTTTTGATATTGTTGCTACTGCACTGCGCAATGGTAAAGCCGTAGTGAGTGCCAATAAAAAAATGTTGGCAGAACACTTGCCCGAGTTATTGCAATTACAATTAGAAACCGGCGGCTCTTTATTGTATGAAAGTGCGGCCTGTGCTTCTATTCCTGTTATTAGAAATTTAGAAGAATACTATGATAATGATTTATTACATGCCATTTATGCTATTGTTAATGGCTCAACCAATTTTATATTAACCAAAATGTTTGAAGAACAACTTAGTTTTTCAGATGCACTTTTATTGGCGCAACAATCTGGTTTTGCAGAAAGTAATCCGGTATTAGATGTGGAGGGATTTGATGCTGTAAACAAATGGGCGTTATTATTAAATCATGCTTATGGCATTGTAGAGCATCCTAAAAATATTTTGTTTACAGGTATTCAAAATATACAAACAGCAGATGCGCAAATAGCAAGAGAAAAAAAGTATGAAATAAAATTAGTAGCACAAGCCAAAAAATTAAAAAATGGTAACGTTGCTGCATTTGTGTTACCAAAATTTACTAAGACTGATGAACCCCTTTCATTTGTTAAAAATGAATACAATGGTGTAGTTATTGAAAGTGGGTTTGCAGATAAGCAATTTTTTTATGGAAAGGGTGCCGGCAGTTTTCCTACGGCTTCTGCTGTATTAAGCGATATTGCAGCACTTCGCTACCAATATAAATATGAATATAAGAAACTATACCACCACCAGCCACACACCCTTACACACGACTTTTACCTGAAAGTGTACCTTAGTTTTAGCGATTGGCATTATATTCCAAAAGATGATTTTGAATGGATAGAAGAATGGCACGCCGGCGAAGAAAGGAAGTATTTGATTGGCGTTATTCATGCCAGTCATTTATATGGTAAAACCTGGTGGAAGGAAAATGATTCCTCTTTAATTGTAATGCCCGAACCCATTATTGAAAATGTAGAAATTGTAAAATTGAAAAAAAGAAGTTTAGAATTAGCCGGGGTTACCTTATAAGAAAATATTTTACTGTACTGTTTGCATAACATAGGGGAAAGACGAAGTACTTTCCCCTTTTTATAAACGTGTCATTCGTCTTTATATATCATTCAATGCTGAAATTACGCTATTAACAACCATGCGATAACAGCACGGGCGATTAACCTTTGTGCTAAAATTTTTACTTCCTCTTATGTAAGATCCCTCCGGCTCAATCAATTACCTTTATCATACAAAAAATGATGCTATTCCTTTCTAAACATAAATAATACCATGTATACTTTTGAATAGTTATTAACTGCATGAAAGATGCAGATTATAAAGTAAATATGGCTTAATTCCAAAACTTCAGCGGTATTTTGTTTATCGCAATAAAGTAGTACTTCCTTCCCTATAAATTCTTTGCCCTTTTTCATTCGTAGCTTCAGCCACCCAAACATAGGTATCTAATGGTTGCAGATCGCCATTTACAGAACCATCCCATCCTTGTGCTTCATCAGCAGTTTGAAATAACAGCCTCCCCTTTTTGTTATATACCCTAAAAAAAATCAGTCGGTTATACCCAATTAAATTCACCAATAATCTGTCGTTCTGCCCATCATTATTTGGAGAAAATACATTGGCTACATAAATACCTGCATTAGCGGTGGCATTTACTGCTACGGTATCAGTTACCGTACATCCTGATGCAGCAGTAACCATAACGGTATATTGTTGACGACCTTCACTTACATTCAATATAGGATTAGCTGTATTGGCATTTACAAATGCAGCTGCAGGCTGCCATTGGTATTGTACGCCAACTCTTCCTGCTTGTAAGTGAATGGCTGTTTGTTGGGTATTTATTTCAGGTAATTGTTTACCTATATCAGCACGTTCAATTTGAATAATTTTAGTGATTTCAGTAGTTAAATTAGGACATACCTGAGCGGTTATTTTTAACTGAACACGTACCTCACCGGCTTCTTTATAAACAAAGGCAGGATTGGCTTCATAGCTACTATTCCCACGGTTATCGGTCCATTCATATTGAATAGGGCCACTACTGCTTACCACAGATGTATTCTGAAACTGTACAGGCAATTGTGCGCAATAATTGGTAAAGCTAAAAGCTGCCTTAGGTTGTTGAATGCCCGTAATGTGTACTTGCATAATTGCAGGATTAGTACAACCATTACTATCTATAATTTTTACCCCATAACTGCCGGCAACATCAACCAATACAGTCTGTGTTTTTGCTTGTAATGGTTGTTGATTCCTGAACCATTGATAGGAGACTGCCTGCGGAGCCGATAATATTAACTGACTACCCTCACACAATAATGTACCTTTTGGAGCGGTTACTTTATTCACCGGTATGTCATGTATTTGAATTGTGCTTGTAGCCATAGATGTACAACCACTGCTATCTTTAACACTGTAATAAAGTTGAAATAAGCCGGGTGTATTGGCTAATAATTGATCATCTTTAATTGCATTACCTACTGTATTCGCTGCCAGGCCATCTGAAACCATAGGTTGGTTAATACCCCAAATACCATTTGCAGGCGTACCTTTTAGGGGTACATTTTCGCCCCGGCAAACACTGCTTTTGGTATTGATTGTTACTTTAACATGATTACCCAACACTTCTACAACAATAGGTAGTTGCATAAATAAGCCATCTTCATCGCGAATGGTTAGTTGTAATTGTGCTGTGCCGGCATATGCAGGTATAGCAGTAAAGTGAATATATCTGTTGCCATTTTTACCCAGTAACTGTAATGTAGTATCGGGTAAAAATATTTGATTAGAAGAAGTTACACTACAATGAATACCGGCTAATTCTTGTGCATTGCCTGATATGTTAATAGGAATATCCTGAAATGCATTGCCTAAACAAATACTTTGTTTTGCTATAGGCTGCATTTTAATGGTAGCATGTGAGTCGGCAAATTCCAAAGCTTCATCCAATACCATTGTTATTAAAGAACCATCCATTAACCCATTATGGGCAATGGTAACCTGTGTAAATGGTTCTGTTGCATGTACCTGTATACGTGCACCGGCATTCACTCCTTTACAAATTAAACGATTGCCCAAAATAGTCCATTTGTCAGAACAACCGGAAAGAATAGTAATTTGTACATTTCCCCTATTGGTTGAAAAACTAAAGGCTTCAGTTGTATCTGCAGCATTAATATTATACACCATATCATTCACTGCTTGAGAAAATGTATTGGTATAAGTAGCCGGGCCAAATGCGCCTAACCAAATACTTCCGGCTTTTGTTGCCACCGCGCAACTACTCCAATCGTTGTCATATGCCACATAAGAACCGGAGCCATATGCTGTAACTGTTATTTGATGATGAGTAAATGGAAAATCTGCATACCCTTTTTCGTATTGAAAGGTTTGAGCACTTACTCCAATAGAAATTACCATCCACCCTATGATGAACATCACTTGAAGGGTGAATGGCAATAACTGTATTGCAGTATGGTTTTTCATGGTTCTCAGACAGGTAGATTTCATTGACTTTATAAAGTTAAAATCAATAAAATTCAGCGCTTGTAAAGCATAATAGGAAAGAAAAGTAGTGCTTATTTGTTAAATATTGTAGTACTATTTGATGCACATAGCATGGAACTATAAGGGGGAAACGGCCTATTTAAATAAATACAACTTATAATGGTGAGTTTTGTTCGTTTTATGCATACAAAGACCACTTAAACTGGTTGTTATTTTTATAGAATGTAGTAATAATTAAGGTTCTTACAAATACTAATACTACATGCTATACCTTGCTATTCTTAGCAAGATGCTACACCTTTGTGTTGAATAAAGTAAGTATGCTACTGCTTTATTTTTTGATGAGCAATATTCAGGCTACTTTATTCTATTTATATCAGCATTTTACATAACAAAAAAACCGGAAAGCTTATAGCTAATCCGGCTGTTACGAAATAATTGAATAAAGGATATAAGATACTATGGGCTCATTCAAATAAAAATAAATACATTTATAGAAATATACAAATATATTAATACTGTATAATCCGTTTAACTGGCTTGGGTTGGTGTTTAGCAGAGAAGAACTGCCAGGCAAAACTTAATTCCATACTCTGTACGCTATTAGATGTTGTTTTAACTCCTGACGTAACTACATCATACGTTAAGCCGGCTATCCATCGCTCCGACTCTAATCCAATGTATGGATATACAGCATCACCAAAACGTTCCCATAATCCCACATTAAAACTGCGCAAATTCTTATCTTTCACACTAATCTTATATACTGCTCCTATACTATGTATACTATTCTGCCCCTGCATCTCCGATATCTCACTGAATAACAACTGATTTTGATTCGATAAATTAAAATATACACCCCCTTGTACACTGTAACGCGCATCTACTGTATAGGTTGAATTTAAATAAACCCCATCTTTGGGCTTGGATGCATGAAACACTGCTGCCCCAACATTAAATCCCCATTTCTTATCATTGTAACTATAATTTAAGCCCGCATTTACTTCCACATAATGATTACTCTGTATCGTTACAGGATCATTAGAGGGAACACTCCGTTGAAATCCCATACTCCCAAACTGCGATTGAAACTCAAACTTACTGGGATCAACCAATCTACCGGCATAATTAGCGGTTAAGCCGGCTCCTAAATGATGTAGACCGGCACCATCTAATGTCATATTATAGGCTGCTCCTAAACTTAAGTAGGTATCTTTTAATAACCCATTGTTCGATTCATCACTAAATGCCATTAACCCAATACCCAACTGATTGTCTCCGGTACTATTCATCGCTACCCGTTTCTCTATCGATGCGGTATATGTGTTATATGGTGCTACCGTTCCGCCCCACCATTGCCTCCGCAACGTACTTGTTAAACGCCAATCAGCTACATCTTTACCTATTAACGATGGGTTAATCGTCATTGGCGACGTAAAGTATTGAGAAAAATGCGGGTCCTGGCTATAACCATTATGCTGCAACAATAACACAATTATTGTGCTTACCAACAGGCTTTTCATATATTTATTTTTCATACTTTTATTTTAATAAGGTTTTTGTAAATTTTACGGCTTATCTTAATAAGGTTACACTTCCCTCCTTCCTTACCGTTTGCCCATTATTGTCTACACCTTCTGCTATCCATACATAGGTGGCCATTGGTTGTAATACCCCATTCACTCTGCCATCCCAGCCTTGTCCCGCATCTGATGTCTCAAATACTTTTTTACTCCACCTATTGTATATCCTGAAGTAGTGTAAACGCTTCACCCCTACCAAGTTCACATTCAAAATGTCATTAATGCCATCTCCATTCGGTGAGAATACATTCGGTACAAATATGTCCCAGCCCGCAAATACCCTAACCAATAATGTATCCGTTGTTACACATCCCGATAACTTATTGATACTGATGTAATACATCTGTTCTTGATTAATATTTACCGTAGGACTGCCTATCAACGAATTACTTAATCCTGTTGAAGGACTCCAACTATATCCACTAACATTACTTAATTGACGAGCATTGAGCGTGGCATTACTTCCGGAAATTACATTCACAGGTGACATCCGTATTCCTGCCTCCGGTGATTCTATCCCTATAGATTTTGCATAATCTGTTTGCTCGCTAGCACTTATGTTAGCTTTTATTGCTGCAACAGTTTGTGCTGCTAAATGACTGTAAGCTGCTATGAAGATGGCAAGAAGAAGTAAAGGTTTTTTCATAGCTCTTTGTTTTAGGGTTTCTTTTAAAACCACAATAAAATGGCAAATTCACAACTTTGCAGTTGTGAAACACCGCAATGTAAGTTGCATACACTGCGCTTATAGAATCATGTGTTTGAAAAAGTAGATTTAAAAAGTCATGTGTTTTTGATGTATGGTTTTTTATTGATACTAAATTTTACTTAACAAATATAGAGTGGTAATCTTTCAATCCAACTGATCTTCATAAGGTACAAAAAGGCAGGTATTTTAAATTAAATATCTTATGCATTTATAAATTAATGATTCTTAACAACAACATTCTTCACTCCATTCAATTTGTAGTAAATGATTGACAATTTTTCGCCAAATAAACTACTATTGATGTATGTAAAAAAACTTCAACTCTATACAAACAACTATCGCATACATATAATAATTTAAAAATTCGAAAACCTTGTGTATATTATTTAGCTAATTGAATTGCCAACAACATAAAGCCATTAAATGGTAAAACAACCCGTTTATGATCCGTAGATAAGCCGCTCATTACCCACTATCAAGCCGCTCAATAATGGCAAGGATAACCAATGGAATGTGGATATTTTTTTTTGGATTTGGGGTGGGTTAAATAGTATATTAGAAAAACATTACTTAACACAAAAATTCAATAACCATGGCTACCATGCACAACGATTTTTCATTTACCGGTTCAATTGGCAACATAACGGCTTACCGTTTACAAGGTTCTAACAAAGTATATTTAAGAACCAAAGGCGGTGCCACTAAACAAAAAATAAAAACCCATCCCCATTTTGCCCATACCCGTGCACTTAACCGCGAGTTTGCCGGTAGAGTTTGGGCTGCCAAACAATTATTACAGTGCATAGCGCCTCTTAAAGGCATTGTTAATTATAATTTAATGGCTGCATTTAATCGGCTATGCTATCAAATTCAATTAGGCGATAAAGCCCACCCCGTAGGTGAGCGAGCTATTTTATTTTCTATGTTTCAACAGTATTTACCCGGTTTTCAATGCAATAAGCGGTTTGTGTTTGACCAGGTTATACAATCGCCTTTACCCTATAGTTTAGATAGAAATACATTAACTGCAAAGGTGCATGTAGGTAGTTTACTACCTAATATTCATTTAGTATTACCCTGGCTATATAGTTATTATAGGTTTACATTGGTATTATCTATTATTCGTGATTGGACATCAACTTCTGACCAACATAATCATACCCAAATGCCTACTCCTATACACATAAACAGTATTTCTACCGAATGGTATGCTGCGGCAGCACCTTTTCCCGGTGCAACTTGGCAGTTACAAATAGATAGAGACATGCCACTGCAAACACAAGAAAGTTTGTTATTATCTATTGGCATTGAAGCCGGCAATCCGTTGAGTAACCAATTAATAATGCCGGTAAAATATATGGGGGCAGGAAAAATAATGGCAGTAGTATAATACAAAAAAAGAATAAATGTACTTTATAGAAATATGATATATGCATTTAATTTACTGAATATTCAGCTTGCTTTACCCCAAATGACTGCTTTTTAAAAGAGTGTTTCCTCCGTAATGGGTTAAATAGGTGTTACCATAACAAAATGAGTATCTATTTCAGTATATTGTATCTGTTACTAAATAAAAAATACCCATTTTAGGGGATTGTTGTTTAAATCAACCCTAACTATATTTGTTTTCAGATAGTTACAGATACATAAAAAGTATGAAATTGGGTAAATGTGTATAATTAAATATTTGGTTCTCACCCAAAAAAAACCATATATTTGGAACTCGAAAGCATGTTCATTTTTTTCTTTCGATGGAAAGAAAAAGTTTGATTTCAAATCCCTATAAAGAACCGGTTAAAAATCCATTGACATTAGTTCAATATTCCGGCCAATTATCCTCCATAAAAAACAGTTTCGTAAATCCTATTTGCTATTATTATTGGTAAGTGAATTGTTATTAATTACTATCATAAGCCCACTTAAAAAACTGTGGGTATAATAATAATTAAGACAAGTATACACTAGTATGTATTGTAGATATGACTGGTGTACAAAATATGGATGAGGGCTTTAATCACCTAAACTAACTGGTAAGTACAAGTATAGACCAGTATAAGATGGAAAAAAATTACTGCTGAAGCACAGCAATTTGACTAAGAGTAGCGCTAGCTTTATGCTTTTTTGAATAATTGTGGTACAAAATATAGAAATGAAGCAGGGAATGTTTTTTAAAAAACGTACAGACTAAATTTAATACAAATATTGTGCCTAAAAAAAATGGTGTATGGCAACGGAAAAAAAATGGTATGCATTATATACCAGAGCAAAATGGGAAAAAAAAGTAGTGGCATTATTAGATAAAAAAAACATTACTAACTATTGTCCACTCAATAGGGTTCATAAACAATGGTCGGACCGTAAAAAAGTAATGTATGAGCCGCTTTTTAGATCGTATGTATTTGTATATATAACCGAAAAAGAAAAATTAACCACCCGCGATACAGATGGTGTTTTACATTTTGTAATGCACGAAGGAAAACCGGCCGTTATTAGAGAAGAGGAAATTACCTTAATTCAATCATTTTTAGAGCAATATAATAATGTAATGGTAGAAAATGACCGAATACAGTGCAATGATACCATACGCATAGTAGAAGGGCCACTAAAAAAATACCAAGGCAAAGTACTAGAAGTGTATAAGCGGACAATTAAAGTAATTTTACCCTCTATTGGCTATGCCATGATTGCGGAAGTAGAGGTACAACATGTAGAAAAAGTAAGTGCACAAGCCTCTGACACTATGATTGCATAATAATAACTACTTCTATTTTAGGCTTTTTTAGGATAAAATAAAGCTGTAATTGTTAAGCCATACATACCGGCAGCCAAAATAGTAATTAACATATTTACCGGTCTATTTATAGCACTAATATAAAAACGAATACCAATAATTATAAACATAATAGCCAGCACCTTCCACCAAAAATATTTTATTGTATAAGAAGGTAGATGTGCAAGAGATGTTGGGTAATTGGGTAATTGAACAATCACCCAAACTATATACCACATTCCCAGCACCGAACTTAGTAGCTGCAGCCAAGAAGTAATATGCAAACGAACATAACCAAGGGTATAACGGTAACCACTAATATGCAAAAACCGGGCAATATCGCCATTATCGTGGGTAATGCTATCCCATACCAAATGGCTGGCACCACCTATTAACAGCGATATACACACTACAAAAAAATGCTGCGAGCAATAGGTATTCCAACGCAGCGTGGTATAAGGAAGTAACTTTCTTTTAAAGACGGGGGGTAAATGGGCCACCAAGGGTTGCTTTACAACGTTGTGAAAAATATAAGCAAGAATGATGCCAAGCGGCAAATCGGCCCAAAATAAACCGCCCCAATTATGGGTATACAATCGGGTTTTGGTCATTCTAATATAATATTCAAAATCGGGCGTTATACTACCTACAATCAACCCGGTTAAAGAAAACCAATGTTGAAAGCGTTTATAGAGGGGTAAAACAATAGCAGGATGCGAAAAAGTAAATGGCATAAGTATATAACAAATTATAACCCATTAAAGAAAGCAATATTAAAATAAATTTTCAGCAATAGATATAAATTAACCATTGCTTAAAACATATAGGGCACATGATTACATGATTGGATAAAAATTTTAAACAATAAACTTATAGCGTTGCTTATTTGCCTTAGCACAGGTATACCTAACAAAACCAAACAAACAATGAAAGATTTGAAGATTGCTATTATAGGCTTAGGATATGTAGGATTACCATTAGCCGTAGAATTTGCCAAAAAATATCCGGTAATTGGTTTTGATGTGAATGAACGAAGGGTAACTACATTGAATGAAGGAGAAGATTACACATTGGAAGTAGCAGCTGATGCTTTACAATCTGTATTAAAAAAAGATAATTCAACAATGCCCGGGCTATTGGTAACAGCCGATAAAACCGCTTTAGCATCGGCTAATTTTTTTATTGTAACCGTACCAACGCCTGTTGATAAATACAATCGTCCCGATTTATCGGCTTTAATAAAAGCCAGTACTACCGTGGGTGCATTTTTAAATAAAGGAGATATTGTTGTATATGAATCAACCGTTTATCCGGGTGTTACCGAAGATGAATGTGTACCGGTTTTAGAAAAGGTTTCCGGATTGGTATATAATAAAGATTTCTTTGTAGGTTACTCACCTGAAAGAATTAACCCCGGTGATAAAGAGCATACCGTTACCAAAATAAAAAAAGTAACCTCCGGTTCAACACCTGAGGCCGCAGAAAAAATTAATGCAGTTTATGCCAGTATCATTACAGCCGGAACGCATATAGCACCTTCTATAAAAGTAGCCGAGGCAGCCAAAGTAATTGAAAATGCACAGCGCGATATTAACATAGCTTTTATTAATGAGTTATCTAAAATTTTTAACCATTTAAATATTGATACCAACGATGTGTTGGATGCAGCAGCAACGAAATGGAATTTTTTAAAATTTAAACCCGGATTAGTAGGCGGGCACTGTATTGGCGTAGACCCATACTACTTAGCACAAAAAGCCATAGAAGTGGGCTATCATCCTGAAATTATACTGGCAGGAAGAAGATTGAATGATGGAATGGGCAGTTATATTGCCGATGAAGTAATTAAGCTAATGGTAAAAAAGGAAATTCAGGTGGTGGGTAGCAGGGTATTGGTATTGGGCATCACCTTCAAAGAAAATTGTCCGGATGTTAGAAATACCAAAGTCATTGATATTATTCGACATTTAAAAACTTACCAAATTGAAGTAGATGTATATGATCCCTGGGCCAATAGAGAAGAGGTATTGCATGAATACGGAATAGAACCATTGGCAGTATATCCCGAAAATAAACATTATTACAACGCAGTTATAATAGCGGTTGCACATCAGCAATTTACCTATGAGCAAATTAAAAATATTTGTAGAAAACAATGTGTAGTTTATGATGTAAAATCAGCATTTAGCAGAGATTTAATTGATGCCAGATTATAACCATTCATTATGTATCAAACAGCATTTCATACGGCCCCACTTCATCAGCACAGTTTTTTGATAACAGGAGGCGCAGGTTTTATTGGCGCAAACTTATCAGAATACTTGTTACAATATGGTGCAAAAAAAGTAAGGGTGTTAGATAATTTTAGTACAGGGCATATTAATAACATTCAACCATTTTTAAATGATGAAAGATTTGAATTAATAGAAGGCGACATAAGAGATTATTCCACCTGCGAAACAGCAGTTGCCGGAATAGACTATGTGCTGCATCAAGCAGCTTTAGGTTCGGTACCCCGTTCTATTGAAGATCCGATTACCACCAATGATGTAAATATTTCAGGTTTTTTACATGTACTTACTGCAGCGCAAAAGCAAGCAGTAAGAAGAATGGTATATGCGGCCAGTTCAAGCACTTATGGTGATCATCCCACACTTCCTAAAGTAGAAGCGCAAATTGGGAGACCACTTTCGCCCTATGCCATTACCAAATATGTAAATGAGTTGTATGCAGATGTATTTTCACGGACCTATGGGTTTCATAGTATTGGGCTGCGGTATTTTAATGTGTTTGGGCCCAAACAAAATCCAAAAGGCGCTTATGCGGCAGTAATACCCTTATTTATCAATGCCATGCAACATAACCAATCGCCAAACATATTTGGTGATGGGCATACATCACGCGATTTTACTTTTATTGAAAATGTAGTACAGGCCAATATAAAAGCTTTGTTTATGCCACAACTTAATAGCAGTGAGGTATTTAATATAGCTTATGGCCGTGCAACAACGCTATTAGAATTATGGGAAAAAATAAATCATATTGGACAAAAAAATTTGGCAGTACATCATTTACCCGAACGCAAAGGCGATATTAAACACAGCTTAGCCAGCATTGATAAAGCACGTACTTTACTGCAATATAACCCGCAGTTTTCAATAGATGATGGATTGGCCATTACCATAGAATGGTATCAAAAACATCCCCAACATTTTAATACGGAAAAAATGAATTCATAAACATTACATACAACCCTATATAAATATATAAAAACCCTAAAACCACCTTTTCAGTTATGAATGCAGCAATAAAAAACTATACCATTATGTGTATAGCCATCTTACTCATGGGTAGCTCATGCGTAAGCACCAAACGTTCTACTTATTTTTATGATGCTACACAAACACAGTTTAAGGTACCTGATGAAGTAAAAGAAATTCCCATCCAAAAAAGCGATATCTTATATATTAATATCAGCAGTTTAAATGCAGAAGCCTCTGCAATTTTTAATGCCACTAACAACATTAATGCAAGCACCACATCCAGTACCGGAACATCTTCTAATATTGGTGGTTATTTGGTTAACAATGAAGGCTATATTCAGCTACCGGTACTGGGTTATGTAAAAGCAGCCGGTTTAACTAAAAAAGAATTAAAAAGTAATATTACCAATCAAATTTTAGAAAAGAAATTATTGTTAGACCCCATTGTAACCATTCGACAAATGAACTATGAGGTTACTGTATTAGGCGAAGTAGGCAGACCAACGGTGATAACCGTACCCAGTGAAAAAATTTCAATTGTAAAAGCATTAGGTCTTGCAGGCGATATTACCATATATGGAAGAAAAGACAATGTATTATTAATTAGGGAACATGATGGAGAAAGAAAAGTAGCAAGAATTGATTTAAACTCGCCCTCCTTCTTTACCTCACCCTATTACTATTTAGAGCCAAATGATGTAATATATGTAGAGGCCAATAAAAATAAAGTAGCTAGTGTAAATAGGGCTCAATTATTATTGCCGGCAATATTAAGTGGCCTTTCCGTTGTAGCCATTGTTTTAGATAGAATTATTAAATAACAAAATACGTACCAACTATGTCAGCCAATCAAATTTCCGGATTGCCTAAAAACGAAAGTCTTTTTAGGCAAATGATCAGTAAATATTTGCCATATTGGCCATTATTTGTTGTTTTCCTCATCATTGGCGGTGCATTAGCCTATACTTATTTGCGGTATGCCACACCAAAGTATGAGGCAACGGCTACCCTTTTGGTAAAAGATGAAAAAAAAGGTTATGATGATTCAAAGTTTGTTGAATCATTTAATATGATTAGCACGAAAAAAATCATTGAAAATGAAATAGAAGTTTTGCAATCCAGAACTTTAATGGATAGTGTTGTTAGAAAATTGCATTTATATGCACCCATAGCACAGGAAGGAAAAATTAGACCAAGACCAGTATATAAAGAGAGCCCGGTATTTATTGAAGCTGCTAATCCGGATTCTATAAAAAATGTAAAAAAAGTTTTAATTAAGATTAATAACTCCTATACCTCCGTTACCCTCAATAACAATTTAACCTATGCGGTAAATGAGTGGGTATATACCCCTTACGGCATCTTAAAATTTACACCTAATCCAGCAGTATTTGTAGACAATGCAACAGATAAGCCTTATTATTTTTCATTATTAAGTCCTAAAGAAACTGTTGAAAATATTTTACACACACTTAAAGTAAGTGCATCTAATAAATTATCGAGTGTAATAGAATTAAGTTATCGCGATCCGGTACCTAAACGCGCAGAGGATATATTAAACTACTTAATACAGGCTTATAGAAATGCAGCTATTAATGAAAAAAATACACTAGCCAAAAACACCCTTGCGTTTATAGATGACAGGCTAAGTTTAGTGGGCAAAGATTTAGATAATATCCAGCAAAATATTCAAAGTTATAAATCAGGAAGCGGTGCTGTTGATATTAGCACACAAGGCCAATTGTATTTACAAAATGTAAGTGCCAATGACCAAAAGATGAGCGATTTAAATATGCAAGCTGCTGTATTAGATCAATTAGATAAAATGGTGAGTTCAGATAGAGGCGGCGTAATATTGCCATCTACCCTTGGGGTAAATGATCCTGCATTGGTGTTACTAATTACCAATTTAAATAATGCACAAGCAGACTATGATAAACTAAGAAGAACAGTAGCCGAAAACAACCCTATGTTGGTTTCTATAACCGATCAAATAAAGCGTATTAAAGGAGATATTATTGAAAATGTAAAAGCACAAAAAAACAGTATACAAACTGCAAAGGAAAAATTAGCCGGTACCAACAATCAATATAATGCAGCTTTAACAACTATACCACAAAAAGAAAGGCAGTTATTAGAAATTAGCCGCAATCAAAATATACAAAATGGTATTTATCAGTTTTTACTGCAAAAAAGAGAAGAAACCAAATTATCATTGGCAGCCATTATCTCAGACAGTAGGGTTGTAAACTATGCAGAAGCAGGCACTGATCCTGTTAGTCCAAATAAAATAATTATTTATTTAGCCGCTCTTGCCTTTGCATTTGGGGTGCCCATTGTATTCATTAGTTTAAAAGAGGGCTTTAATAAAAAAATATTATTTAGAGATGAAATAACAGCACTCACTTCCATGCAAATTATTGGAGAAATATTTTATGAAAAAACTAAAGCCCCTTTTGTAATTGAATCAGGAAAGAAATCAATCATTTCGGAACAAATCAGAAAAATAAGAGCAGCCCTACCCTTTTTAGGTATTTCAGAAAAAAATAAAAAAATATTAATTACCTCTAGTATATCGGGCGAAGGAAAAAGTTTTGTTGCCGCTAATTTGGCTGCAGGCATTTCGCTCACCGGGCAGAAAGTAATTTTATTAGATTTTGATTTACATAATCCGGGATTAAGTAGAGCATTAGAAAAAACAGATGAAGCAGGTGTTAGTGATTACCTGAAGGGAGAAAAAGAACCTGAAGAAGTAATTAGAAGGGTAAGTGGATATGAAAATTTATTCTTTATACCGGCCGGTAATTTACCGGACAATCCATCTGAATTAGTAGTTAATGAAAAAACAAAGGATTTGATTCAATATGTTGAAAATATATTTGATGTAGTAGTAATTGATAGTCCGCCGGTATTCTTAGCAACAGATGCATATATACTTTCTAATTATTGTAATGCTACCTTGTATGTTGTACGCCACAAATACACACCCAAAATGTTGTTGAAAAGAATAGATGAGAATTGCCGTATTAACCCATTAAACAATGCAGCTATTGTTTTTAATGGCGTTAAATCAAGAGGATTCTTTAAAAACAATTATGAGTATGGTTATGGGTATGGCAATGATTATGTATACACCTATAATCAACCCAAGCAAAAATCAAAAAAATAAATATTTAAAATTATACCAATTCCAATCTCCTTAGGCATACCCGGCCGTTAAAAAAAACTACCAATTTCCTTTGAGCCTTTTAATAACCCTTTAAAAAAATGTACAATGAAACAGAATTGGTATGTAGTTTACACAAGAACAAATGCAGAAAAAAAAGTGGCTATGCATTTAGCTAAAAAGGGCTTTGAAGCATTTTGCCCATTAAACTGTTTAATGAGCAGTTATCATGACAGAAAAAAATTAAGCTTTGAGCCTATGTTTAAAAACTTTGTTTTTGTAAAAACAAGTGAACTAAAACTAAAAGAAATCACCAACACTTCAGATGTTATTAATTTGGTATACTGGTTAAATAAACCGGCCACTATTAAAGACGCTGAAGTAGAAGACATTAAGTTATTCTTAAATGAATTTAAAAATGTACAATTAGAACACCTGCCGGTTAATCAAGCATCACTGCTACACATAACAGAAATGAAACGTGCCATTAACAGTGATGGAGGAAGCGTTGTTGCCATTACCAGAAATGATATAGTAAAACTTACTATCCCATCTTTAGGTTATGTAATGATAGCTGAAATTGAAAAAACAAATGCAGAAGTGTTTACTGCAACAGCATCAATCGCACAACAGTTCATCCCCTCATTTTAACAGCCCTATATTTAAAATATTCCAGTAATTAACATTTACAACTTCATTTTTGCATGAAGCAGGAATAAAATTAGCCACATGAAACAAATGGTGCGAAATAGTTTAGCAGAATTGTTAGGCATTTGGTATACAATTAATGGAAAAATAAAAAAAGCAAAACAGCGGGCTTTAGCAGGTGAATTTATTTTGTCTATTTATTTTCATGCCCCCTCTGCCGCACTATTTGAAAGTTGTGTACGTTGGTTACTCAAAAACGGTTTTCAAATAATACCAACCCAACAACTTTTAGCAATAAAGGCAGGCGAGATTCCATTTCCAAAAGGCGCTGCCATCATAACCGTAGACGACGGCTGGAGAACCAATATTAATAATATAGTAGCTATTACAAAACAGTACAAAGTACCGGTAACTATTTTTGCCACCACAGAACCGGTAGAGAAAGGAGGTGCCTATTGGTGGACATATGCCAATAAAGCTAAGCAGTTGCATTTAATTGAATATAGTGTGGAGCAGTTAAAGAAGCTTGATAATATAGAACGATTAAACATTGTTAATAAAATAAAGGCAACATTAAATTTGCAAAGAGAGGCAATGTATCCGGAAGAATTGCAAGCTATTGCAGAAAGTAAATACATTACCGTTGGAAGCCATACAGTAACACATCCTATCTTAATTCAGTGCGATGATGCAGAGGCAGAATTTGAAATTTGCACCTCTAAAAAAATATTAGAATTATTATTAAACAAGCCAATTACACAATTTGCCTATCCCAATGGCGATTATTCTAGCCGTGAATTGGAACTGCTGCAATTGGCAGGTTACCAATTAGCCTTTACTACAAAAACACATTATTTAACCGAAGATGTACTAAAGCAACAGTTAGAATTACCCAGATTTGAAGTATGGGAATCCGGGGGATATTTTGAAACAATCAGTAGAATAACAGGTGTTTGGTTTAATAGCAAAACAAAAAAGAACCATAGCAATGGGCAGTAAGATTTTTATTATATTATTTATGTTAACGGTAGCATCATTTTTTGCAGTGATGTTATTTACCACAGGCGATAAAAACAAAGCATATGTTCAATTTATTTTACTGTCATTTCCCTTTTTAGCATTAGACACGCATTATGGTGATTTGTTTTTTTCAGATTTTGATGTAGTAACACTTAGCTTTTTGTTTGGATTTTATTCGCCTAAAAAAGTACACTTACAAAATGGAAAACTATACTTAAGCGTATTTATTTTACTGGTTATCATTATTATTATTGGTTTATATGAAGC
>JAGWPI010000005.1 GCA_028877005.1 Bacteroidota bacterium
CATTTTGATTAGGGTGAAAATATTCCATAAAAGGTCTTACAGTATCAAATCCCTTATTTACAATTTCATTTTCTTCACTAGGATATAAATAAATACGTTGTTGTGCAGTAAGCATAATTGAAAATTGACAAAAGAGTACCAATAAAAGAATAGAAAAACGCATATTATATATATATATTAAATATTTATAATTGAAGCGAATTTTGGAACCAAAACTTTCATGATTGCCCAAGCAATAATGTAAGCAAATGCACAAAGTAAAAATAGAATTAAATAGGCAGTTTGTGGATTATATTTAAATGCATCCGTTAACCAACCGGCTAACAATTGCATCAATACACCTCCTATTCCACCAGCTAAACCACCAATACCTGTAATTGATCCTACCGCTTTTTTAGGAAACAAATCGGATACTGTTGTAAATATATTGGCAGACCAAGCCTGATGGGCAGCTGCGGCAATGCAGATAACAATCAGCGCATAAATATATGCATGTGTTCCAAACACTGCCACATTTCCAAAATATTGTGTGGTAATTAAGATAATAGGTAATAATGCAATAATTAACATAGCTTTCATTCTGGCTTTATATGTCTCCATACCTTTATGAATAAAGTACATGGGGAAGCCGCCTCCCGCAACACTGCCTATAATTGCCACCCCATAAACGGTAAATAATGGTAACATAATTGCTTCACCTTCCATATTGAATTGTTTTTGCATATAATCAGGTAACCAAAACAATAAAAACCACCATACCCCATCCGTTAAAAATTTTCCAATAAAAAATGACCAAGTTTGCCGATAAGTTAATAATTGTAACCATGAAATTTTATAATTAATTAAACCAGTACTCATTAAGCTAGTAGCATCATCACTATGAATATATTTATATTCAGAAACAGATAATCTTTTTTGTTGAGAAGGTTTGTTATAAAAAGCAAACCAAAAAATTAGCCAAACGAGTCCAATAGTACCGGTAAATAAAAAAGCCATTTGCCAACCCTCCACATACCCATTCAACCAAGTATGGGCAGCCAAGTATGGAACCAGTAGGGCAGCAATCATTGCACCAACATTAGCACCGCTATTAAAAATTCCGGTAGCTAGGGCACGCTCTTTTTTAGGAAACCATTCTGCCACTGTTTTAATAGAAGCAGGGAAATTGCCCGCCTCACCAATTCCAAATAAACTTCGCACAATTACATGTTGATATACAGCACCACTGCATAATGCATTCAGCATCCCCATAATTGACCAAAAACTTAGTGAAAGGGCCAATCCAAGTTTGGTACCTATTTTATCAATTACAGCACCTGCAAATACAGTAACTGAAGCATATATACCGGTAAACCAAGCCGTTATAAGCGCAAAATCGGAATTAGACCATCCATACTTATCCGATAAAATAGGTTTAAGGTAACCAATTACCTGTCTATCCATATAATTAATGGTAGTAGAAAAAAACAACAATGCTACAATTGTCCAGCGATATTTACCTATTTTAGGAACCGTCATGTATTTTCTTTAAAGTCATGAATAATCTGCACCATTTTTTCAGCCATTTGTGTAAGTAAATCCATCTTATTTTCCAAAATAAGAGAGGTTGTAATTAACTTACTACCCAAACCTATACCAACGGCACCGGCTTTAAGCCAAGATAGTATACTTTCTTCAGTTGCATCTACACCACCGGTTACCAAAAAATTAATGGAAGGGAATAAAGGTTGTATGGCTTGTATATAATGTGGTTGTAATACATTACCGGGGAATAGTTTCAACAAAGACCATCCTGCATTATGGGCTATATGAATTTCGGTAGGAGTCATACAACCCGGAATCCAAAGTACTTTATGCATATAAGCAACATCAGAAACATCTGCATTAAATACCGGACTAATTAACACATCTGCACCGGCATTAATAAATGTATAAGCATCTTGCGGCGTAGTAATGGTACCGATGCACAATAATAAATCGGGCATGGAATTATTGCGCTCATTTACCAATAACTGAAAATTTTCTAAAGCTTTATCACCTCTGTTTGTGAATTCAATGGCCCTTATACCTCCCTTATATAAGGCATGTGCTATTGCAATAGAGATATCAGCATCAGCATGATAGTATAAGGGCAATATACCTTGCTGTTGTATAATATTGGCGGCCTGATTACGATTAAACATACTGTTGTATAATTTTATGTATATCAAAAATTGTTTGACGTGTTGTGTCACCCGTTTCATGTAATTTACCAAATGCAGCTGCTGTAGCAAAATTGAGTGTAGCTTGATGTGACATGCTGTGTTTCATCCCAAAAATTAAACCTGCCATAAAACAATCACCACTGCCAACTTTATCTTTTATGGTATTTGAATACATTTCAGGAGACACATACAATTGTTTATCGGAAAATAATGTAGCATAATATTTAATACCCCTATTTTCAGTATCAAAACGAAATGTATTAGCTACGGTATTACATTTAGGAAAAGTTTGTACAATAAACTCAGCCGTAACTAAAGCATGTTTCAAATAATCATCTTTATTACACGATACATTGTCAGATATATGAAGTGGTGCGTCCAATAAAGTTTTTGCCGACCATATATTTCCCATAATTACATGACAATATTTTGCAAGCATTGGAACAATATCGGCAGGGTTACGATTCCCTTTCCATAAAGAAGCGCGGTAATTTAAATCGAGAGAAATGGTAATATTCATTTGCGTAGCAACTTGCAGCATTTCTTTGCAAACAGCCACTGCTTCATCGTTTAAAGCCGGAACAATAGTAGAGAAGTGCAACCATTGTACATCAGCTAATATTTTTTTCCAATCTATCATACCAGGTTGTAAAGTAGCAAATGCAGAATTAGCCCGATCAAAATATACAGTAGTATGCTTAACGTCGGTTCCTTGTTCCAAAAAATACAGGCCAATGCGTTCACCGTTGAAATAAATACAACTAGTATCAATACCGCTCAGTTGTATTTGTTGAATAATATCTTTTGTCAAAAAATTATTAGGCAAAGCAGTACAATAAGCAATAGGCACCTCCCATTTTGCTAAAGCACTAGCAACATTAAATTCAGCACCACCCAAATATACCGGCATTTGATTCTGTTGTAACCAACCGCCATTTATCGAAGGAGACATTCTAAGCAACAATTCACCAAAGCATAAAACTTTTTTCATAGAAAAAAATAAAGATTAAAACAACATATAATTCCATTCAGGATTACTTTAATATTTTTAAATGAATTATCTACAATAGAATAGCTACTTAAATAAAATTATAATTGTATCAGTTTCAAACAATATAAGTCTAAAAGAGTTTGATAGAATAATAGCTACTAATTGCTTAACTATAAATGGCCTAATTGCTTTTAGTAATTAAAAATATTAATTGTAACATCATAATGCCCGGCCTTTATTCACCAATTAAAATAATTTTTTGCATTATAAAAGCAAATATCCTGAATTACTTTTCCAATCCAAGGTATATCGTTTGGTAATTCACCATTTTCAATTTCTTCGCCAAACATGTTGCATAATATTCTTCTAAAATATTCATGTCGCGGAAAAGATAAAAAACTGCGTGAATCTGTCAGCATACCAACAAAACGACTTAACAAGCCCATATTAGATAGTGCATTTATTTGCTTTATTATTCCATCTTTTTGATCTAAAAACCACCATGCAGCACCAAACTGAATTTTCCCTGCTACAGTACCATCATTGAAATTTCCAACCATGGTTGCCATTAACTCGTTATCGGCTGGATTTAAATTGTAAAGTATGGTTTTTGCCAATTTATCATCATTATCTAATTTTCCTAAAAATTTAGATAAATTCCTACTATGCCTAAAATCGCCAATAGAGTCCCATCCTGTATCCGGTCCTAAGGTATGAAGCTTACGGGTATTATTGTTTCGTAACGCACCCAAATGGTATTGTTGTATCCAACCCTTTTCCCAATCCCATTCAGCAAAATGCACTAACATGGCTGATTTAAATTTTCGCTGTTCCACTTCATTTAAATGCTTACCTGAATGTATTTTATTAAATATGGTATCAATTTCTGAACCGGTAAATTCTTCTGCATAAATTTCTTCTAATCCATGATCGCTAACATTACAACCTAAGGAAGCAAAAAAATCGTGTCTATTTTGTAACGCGAATAAAAAGTCATCGAACGATGAAATAGAAATATTAGTGATAGCTTCTAACTTTTTTAAGTAAGCATTAAATTTATCTGCATGGGCAACATTCATAGCATTGTCGGGCCTGAAAGCAGGTAATATGGGTATTTCAAAACCATCATTTTTAAGCTTTAAATGATATTCAAGTGTATCAATTGGATCATCTGTGGTACAAACCGTATGCACATTCATTTTAAGCAACAAATTTTTTACAGAATATTCCTGTTGTTGCAACAAGTTATTACAGTGGTCATAAATTTTTTCAGCAGAATCGGCATTTAGAATATCAGTGATACCGAAATAACGTTTTAATTCAAGGTGTGTCCAGTGGTATAAAGGATTTCGAAGAGTATAAGGTACTGTTGCAGACCATTGCAAAAATTTATCTTTATCTGATGCATTACCGGTACAAAACTTTTCATCTATACCATTCGTTCGCATTGCACGCCATTTATAATGATCACCAGATAGCCAAATTTGTGTAAGATTTTTGAAACAAATATCATTGGCAATTTGCTGAGGAGATAAATGACAATGATAATCGATGATGGGCATTGATTCTGCAAAATCGTGATATAATTTAACCGCAGTTTGATTATGCAACAGAAAATTTTCGTCTAAAAAAGGTTTCATATATTAAATTTATTCATTCAATAATAATAATAAAATATTATGAAATAATCACAAACTAACACCACGTTTCCAAGGGATAAAGTCATCTTGCTTCAGTAAAACTGCTTTGGGAATAATTTCGCCACTAGCTGCACTAATACAATATTCCAAAATTTGCTTACCCATTTCTTCAATAGTTAAAATTCCCTCAATAACGGGGCCGGTGTTAATATCAATAATATCCTTCATTTTTTCGAAAAGAGTCGAATTACTCGAAACTTTAATTACAGGACAAACCGGGTTACCAGTGGGTGTGCCTAGCCCTGTAGTAAATAAAATTAAATTAGCACCGCTGGCAACTTTACCCGTTGTGGCCTCAACATCATTGCCGGGTGTGCAAACCAAGTTTAATCCTGGTTTAACAGCTTGTTCAGTATAATCAAGTACATCTACAATAGGCGACGTGCCTCCTTTTTTAGCTGCGCCTGCGCTTTTAATTGCATCGGTTATTAGTCCATCTTTAATATTTCCTGGTGAAGGGTTCATATGAAATCCAGAACCTGATTGTAAAGCGGCATTGCTATATGTTTTCATTAAATGGATGAATTTTTGTGCTATATCCTCATTAGTCATTCTATCAATCAGTTCTTGTTCTACCCCACAAAGTTCTGGAAACTCAGCCAATAATACTTTACCACCTAAAGCTACTAATAAATCAGCGCAATAACCTACTGCCGGATTTGCAGAAATACCGCTAAAACCATCACTACCACCACATTTAACGCCAAGCGTAAGCTTTGATAATGGTGCAGGTTTACGTTCAATTTCATTAATTTGAAGCAATCCTTTAAAAGTAGCTCTTATTGCTTCTGTAACTAATACATTTTCATTCCCCAATTGTTGTTGCTCAAATACAAAAAGTGGTTTTTCAAAATTTTGGGTATAAGATTTAATATTTTTTAATAATTCATCTAATTGCAAATTTTGGCAACCAAGACTAATAACGGTAATACCACCTACATTTGGATGATTGGCATATGCTGCTAATAATTTTCCCAAAACGGCAGCATCTTGACGAGTACCACCACAACCACCTTGATGATTTAAAAACTTAATACCATCCACATTTTTGAATAACTTATTGACAGAAGGTGAAGATATATTGTTAAATATCACCTTGTCTAAGTCTTCATTATTTTGATAGGCTTGCTTTAAATGTTGTGTAAAATTTTTGTATTTATCACTAATCGCATATCCTAGTGTTTCTTCTAATGCATTTTTTATTATATCTAAATTTCTATTTTCACAAAACACCGTTGGAATGAATAGCCAATAATTTGCCGTTCCAACACTTCCATCAGTTCTATGATAACCATTAAAAGTTCTATTTTTAAATTCAGTAATATCCGGTGCATTCCAGTGATAATGGCTTTCTCTATATTGATAAGGCTCTGCTGCATGTTTTAAATTATCTGTTGTCATTAATGAACCTGCAGGTATAAATCTTTGCGCTTTTCCAACCAAAACACCATACATAATTGCAGAATCACCGGCTTGCATATCTTGGACAAAAAATTTATGTTTTACAGGAATATCTTCAATTAGTGTGTATTTTCCATCCTGAAAAAAAACTATCTCACCTTTTTTTAAATCACGCAAAGCTACAAGCACATTATCTTTAGGATGTATTTTTAAAATACAATTTTTCATAACATTTAATTTAAACTAGAGTATTCATATTTTTTCTTGAATTATATTTTCAATAACCTGTAAAATGTTCCCCTGCAACATTTCTGTGAGGTATAATTTTACACGACTAACAAAATCGGGAACCATGGTTTGTTCCATGCCCATAAATTGCGGTTCTATTATTACTGTTTGTATTAACCTATCCAAATTATCCGTGTTTTCCCAAAGTTGTTGCAATTGAAAAGCAAAATCATCTTGTACAACAAGTGCTTGCCGTTGATAATTTTGAACAGGTATGCCTTTATCATTTAATTTTGTTTTCATAAATAACAAATATCCGGCAAAACCTAAAGCCATTAAATTGGGTACAGATTTAAATTGTTGCAAGTACTTTGATATAACTGGTACATTCCTCATTTTCATTTTAGCTGTATACTGCATGGTAATACTCGTCCAATGATGCGATATAGCAGGATTTTTAAAACGATCAATTACTTGTAAAGCAAATTGTTTGGCTTTTTGTTGCGATAATTTTTCATTTAAAATTACAGGGATGATTTCATACAACATTAAATTAGTAATGTATGCGTTAAAAATATGATTGTCCATAGCATCCTTTACTGTTTCAAAACCTAAAAAAAAAGCCAATCCACAAGAAAACGTGTGTGTGCCATTTAATAATCGCAATTTCAATTCTCGATACATTGCAATATCTTCATCTATAATAACACCGCTATCAGCTTCAGCAAATGACAAGATAGACTTAGTGCGAGAATTTGAAGTTTCAATAGCCCACAAACGATAGACCTCACTCATAATCATCAAATCATCCTGAAAACCTAACTGAGTACTTGCAAGTTGAGCCTCTTGCTCTGGCAATTTGCCCGGTACAATTCTATCTACTAATGAATCACAAAAATCATTTGCTTCAAGTAGCCACTGTATAAAACCATCTTCTAAATGATTAAGTCGTGCTAATTCCAATACTATTTGTTGAAGTTTTTTTCCATTACTAACAATAAGTTCTGTTGGAATAATCACCATACCACTTTCAAAACTACCTTTAAAAATTGTGTAACGATGGTACAGGAATGCCAATAATTTACCCGGAAATGAGCTAGGTGGAGATGCAAAAATATCGTCATCTTTTATTAATGTAATACCCACTTCCGTTGTATTAGAAATAATAATTTGTATTGCCGGACTGGCAGCATAGGTTAAAACATCAATCCAAGCTTCATTGGCATTTAGCACACGACTAATAGCTGCGTTTACCCAGTATTCATTTACGATAGAATTATTCTCAATACCCCGAACTGCAATGGTAAATAAACCATCTTGCTCTGCAAATGCATCGGTAGAACCTGCCTGTGTTGATTTTACAACCACAATTCTACCATTAAACTTACCTTGCTTATTTGCCTTATCTACAAAATAGTCGGGTAAGCCTCTTAGTAAAACACCTGTCCCAAATTGTATGATTTTTTCAGGCAATGAAAAAATACTTTCACTCGGCAATGATAATCCGTTGATATTTCGAATAGTAGTAAGAACTTTTTTAGATAATTGCATATTTATTCATTTAAAATTGGATTCCACTTAGTCCTAAATACCCATTGTGCATTTATTTGTTGAGGTAATGGGGAACCCTTGGCAGTGGTAAGATTATTTTTAAACCAATCATAATCGCCGCCCGTTCTATGGCAATTATAGTAATATGCCCTATACCCCCATTGTATAACATTTTGAGTAGGTACCAAATAAATGGGTTTATTAGCCATGTTTTCAGAAAAATGACAATTCACTAAATAAAACTGAGCATCTTTATGAAACCTGCCTAATAAGAACCCCTTGTAACCATCAAATCGACAATTTTTAAAAACTGTTTTGGCATCTTCATTTGCAGACCCATCATGCCAAATGCATGCAGGACCTGTTGTAGCGATAAAGGAACAATTTTCTGCATATGCCCATCCTCTAGGACAATAAAAATCAACACCTCCCATTAATGTGCAATCTTTAAAATAAAACATACCGTCTGTTACATTCCATGGGCTTACGGTGTCGCCGCCAAATGCTTTTAGATTACAATTAATTACTTTTAAACGAGTGCCAGCAAATGTTCTTAGTGCCATTTGATGTCCATCCCTTCGAATTATTTTTGAAAAATTTTCAGCTGTATCTGAAGAACAACTTACAGTATTGGTATTATTATCAAAACCATAAGTATTTTGGATGGTTAAATTTTTAATTACTATATCGCTAGCACTAATGTTTACAGTTGCTACACCCCAATCACTTGGGTGATTACAACGCCATATATCACGGGCAATTGATTGTGTAATAATGGTTTTGTCTTTATCTTCTCCCAATAATTCTATCCCTGTTTTTTGAATCAATAACTTCTCATTGTAAGTTCCATTTGCAATAAAAATGACCACTTTTTTAAACGTATTAACAGGAATACTATTCAACGCATCTTGAATGTGTTGAAAACTTCTCCGATTATTTTGGCTTACCATGAGTGTATCAGTTTGAGCAACAACCCATTTACGGTAGAATAAACTACACATAATAAAAATGATTGTTGAATATATGTATTGTTTCATTTTATTCATACTTTACTTGTTAAATGAGCCATTTTACCCAATCATTTGCAGTTGCATAATTTTCATATTGTTCAGGAAAACTTTGCCCAGCAACAAATTCATTATATAACCACATATTCCCGGATACAAAAAAAGTTCTTTTACCATACTTTGTCACAGCAAAATTGATGGTATTATTCATAGATAAAGCTGTATAAAAAGACTCTGTTGCATAAATAGGACAAACACCTTTTTGAAAAATATTATGAACATTGTTTAAAATTGGATGCTGATCAGCAACCGGTATGGCTTCATCTGTAAAATTTATTCCAATAACCTGCAGATGAATATCTTCATTTAAATGAATACCAAAAAATTTAGTTAACGCCTTCATGTGTATAAAATCTTCGCAACCTTTATCATTATGCATGATAACTAGTAAACCTGTATGATAAACCCATTTTTGCATAGTAATTTTTTGTGCGGAATATTGTTGCAAAAGAATGGCATCAGCCATTTTTTCTGACCAAGTTATATCTGCACAAAATGTTGTTTGAGATACTACAACGAAAAAAAATATGTATAATATTTTCAGCATATTTTTTAATTCATTTGTATAATATTTTTATCAGTACCAAAACCAATTTTTAAAGGCTGTAAAACATTTTGTATAGAAGTGTTTTTCAATACAATATTTTTCGATCTATCTCCCTGAACTTGTAATAGTAGGTGTACCATTTTATGGCTTATTAATTGATTGATGAAAACGTTACGTGTATTTAAAAGATATAATAAAGGATTGGAGTTTTGTGCCTGAAGATAAATTTGATTCATCTGAATATCTTTCGCTTCCTCTATTTCGATACCTGACAATGTATACATATGCAGATTATTCAATACTATATTCTGAATAGGCATTTCTGGTAATCCACGAATAAATAAAGCTTTGGATGCACCATTACACACAATGGTATTTAAATAAAAATTTTTAAATACTGGTGTAGCGGCTGTTACAGGCAACATGGTTATTTTTGGCGGTACGCGTTCTTCTCCAACTAAAAGAACAGGATCCTGAGCAGAATAATACATGTCAAATAAAATAGATTCCGCAATAATATCTTTCATATTAATATTTGCCACATATACATTTTCAACCACTCCACCCCTACCACGTACAGTTTTAAACCGTAAACCTATATCTGTACCTATAAAACTACAATTACGCACATATAAATTATTAGCTCCTCCACTCATTTCACTGCCAATAACAAAGCCTCCATGTGCATGGTAAACAACACAATTTTGAATTAAGACATTCTTAGTAGGCATATTTCTTTGTCTTCCTGAAGCATCTCTACCGCTTTTGATACAAATACCATCATCCCCAACATCAAAAGTGCTATTTTCCAGCAACACGTTACTGCTACTCTCAATATCAATTCCATCACCATTTTGAGCATACCACGGATTTTTTGCAGAGATATTTCGAGCGGTAAGCTGATTACACATAAGAAGATGCAAGCACCATGCAGGTGAATTTTGAAAAGTAACACCTTCTAATAATACATTTTTACATTGCTGAAAGAGCAATAAGTTAGGGCGCAAGTAGGTTTTAATAGAGTCAAAATCAGATAATTTTTTCCCGTTTTTTAAAACACCCGGTTCAATAGTATGTGCACCTCTGTATGTTTCTTTGTTGGGATACCATGTTTTCTTATCTTCACTTAATAAGCCACCACTATTTATTAATTTCTGCCATTGCGTGTTCGTAAGTTTATCTTTTTTTACCATACGCCAAGCATCTCCATTCCCATCTATAATTCCGGAACCTGTAATAGCAATATTATCTGCATTTATTGCAAATATAGGCGATTGATTTCTAGCTGCAGGCTGCCCTTCCCAGTTACTTTCTACTAGTTTATATTGATTAAAATCATTGGTAAATTGTAATAAAGCACCTCTGCTAACATATAAATTTACATTACTCTTTAGTTCTATGGGACCGGTTACCCAAAAGCCATCCGGAATTTCAACCACACCTCCACCCTTTTTAAAACAAGCATCAATAGCTGCTTGAATGGCAGATGTATTGATAGATATCCCATCAGAAATAGCACCATATGTAATTATATTAAACGTATCTTTTGCAAAATTCGGTATATATGTAATGGGTAATTGATAGGAAAATTTATTGGGAAAATCTGTTTTTAATAATGCATTAGCCAAAGGCAAATGAGCTTGTTGAATACCTTCGCAAACAAGAGATGCAATATAATTAGCACCATATGCAGAAAAATGAGTGTCATCTTTTCTTCCATCGGGACAGGCATCATAGTGATGAGGGGGTATCCATAAATACAAATTTTTCGATAATTCAGGTCCCATTTGCTGTAATAATTTTTTACTCGCAGCAAACAAATCAATAAAACTCACATGCATTGAATCTGCTACTTCCTTAACTACAATAGGATAATCCCCATGCATATTATCATCTACTTGTCCATTGGCACTAAATCTTCTTCTTGCAACAGGTGTAATTAAAACAGGAACTGCTTTTTGCGCAACAACATCTTTTACAAATCGAATTAAATTATTTTTAAAATCACCGTGTGCATCAGCAAATCTTTTAGGATCGTCTTTCTTTTCATCATTATGCCCAAACTGAATAAAAACATAATCCCCGGGTTTTATTTGCTGCATAACGGCTGACCATTTACCTTCATCTATAAAACTTTTTGTACTTCTGCCGTTTACTGCTCGGTTCTCAAAATTAACTGAACTATTAAAAAATTGAGCTAAATACATACCCCATCCTTTTTCAGGATTATCATTTAAAGGCTTATTGGCCATAGTTGAATCACCAACTAAATAAATAGTTGGCTTATCATCTTGGAATGTAAATGCGAAGAAGATAAGCAAAAATGTAATAGCAAGTAATCTTTTCATACGTTTCCATTATTTTTATTTCACCAACCTACAAACCATTATGTTCCTTACATTTTTAAAAAGAATTTATATATATCGCTTTAATATATTCAAAGTAATGTTGAAATGGTTCTAGGCTATTAAAATAAGCAATACTTTTAATGCAATTTAAAAGTAGGTAAACCCATTATCAAATCTTTAGCGATGCTACAATTATATTCAATAAATAGAAAGGTTTTATGAGATTATTTTTACGCAAACGTTCCCGATAACGATGGAGTTCGTAATCAAAATGAAACAATATGTACAGACTTTTAAAAAAAACTCCACACCATAAATACGTATACAAATATTTTTTGGAATAACAGGAAATGATAATTTTGGATAAAAAAATGGATAACTATTTAAAACCTGTTACCATACGATGGAGTGATTTAGATCCCAATTTTCATGTTAGGCATAGTGTTTATTATGATTGGGGTGCTTATGTAAGAATGTGCTATTTGAACGAAATTGGTTTAACGCCACAATTACTTATACAACACCATCTTGGACCAATTCTTTTTAGAGAAGAAGCCATATTTAAAAAAGAGATTCACTTCAATGATTTGATAGAAGTTGATATAAAGATGGTTGCATCTACTGCCAATGGCGACCGATGGCATTTGCAACATACGCTAAAAAATAAAAATGGAACCTTACATGCTATTATCAATATTGAGGGTGCATGGATGAATACGTTAACAAGAAAATTAACTGCACCACCGGAAAATTTTTTAGCGCAATTTTTAACAATACCCAAATCACCTAATTTTTTTACTCTGCAAAAAAGTTAATGTATTACATACGTGAAATAGCTAATTCCAACCCACGTAATTCTGCCAAACCCCGTAAACGTCCTATTGCAGAATAGCCGGGGTATGTTTTCTTATTTAAATCATCCAACATTTGATGGCCATGATCAGGACGCATAGGTATACTTATTTTTCGCTGTTGCATAACTTGCCACAATGCTTTTACCACCGCAAACATATCTACATCTCCTTCTAAATGATTGGCTTCATAAAAATTTCCATCTGCATCACGCTTTGTACTGCGGAGATGAATAAAATGGATATGACCTGCAAAACGCTTAGTCATTGCTAATAAATCATTATCAGCCCTTACACCAAATGATCCGGTACAGAAACA
>JAGWPI010000131.1 GCA_028877005.1 Bacteroidota bacterium
ACCACCGGCCGTATGGTACCTACATTTAATGACTTTAGTTTTGAAAAACCTGTTGGCAGTAAAGGAGTAATTACAACAGAATATGGCTTGCATTATGTAGAAGTATTGGGCCAAAAAGGATCTTCTCCTGCTTATAAAATTGCTTATTATGCTAAACCCATTACCGTTAGCAACGAAACCGATGCTGCTGCCCTAAATGCTGCTGCTCAATTTGTTTCTCTTAGCAAAAACAAAAAGGACTTTGATGCAACTGCCGCTAAAATGAATAAACCTATTTTAACCGCCGAGGATATCAAAGAAAACGATTACAGCATTGCCAACCTGGGCGATAGTCGTGCTTTAGTGCGTTGGATTTATGACAATAAAGTAGGGGATGTAGACCAAGAGCCGGTTCGCATTGGCAATAATTATGTGGTACCTATTATTACTGCCGACATAAAACCGGGGTTACCACCGGCTGCAATTTTAAGACCTATAATTGAACCCATTGTGCGCAATGAAAAAAAGGCGAAAATATTATTAGACACTAAATTTAAAGCAGGCGCCGATTTAAATGCCTATGCTGCCGCTACCGGTAGTTCTATTCAAAAAGCCGATAGCATTTCTTTTAGTGCTCCTTTTATTACCGGTATTGGTAATGATGCTAAATTTAGCGGTGCTTCATTTAATAAAGCTTATTTAAACAAAGTTACGCCGCCAATTGCAGGCAGTAATGGCGTATTTGCTTTACAAATAAATGCAATTGATAGCAAACCTGATACGCCCGACGAAACACAAACCGTTCAACAAACCTTATTACAATCGTTAAGAATGGCTATTTATAGAGGTATGGATGCTTTACGCAAAGCGGCCGTTATAAAAGATTATCGCAGTAAATTTTATTAATCTTTTTTAAATTACTCCCTTTTTTTAAAAACACCCGAAATGCATCGGGTGTTTTTTTTAACGCATATCGCAAACCCGTCTGGCCATTAAATCGTAATTTTACCCTATATACATACTTTGGTTATGGAAAATGCCCTTGTAAATAAAGTTGCAGAAAGTGGATTGATTACATTGGATTTGGCCCAATTTTCTCCAAAAGAACCTTTGCTGTCATTCGACCTAAAGGACTATTTGTTCATGGGCCTTGTTTTAAAAGAAAAAGATTTTAGAGCTGCTTTACAACCGGTTGATTGGCAAAAATATACCGGTGCTATTGTAGCTGTACACTGCAGTGCCGATGCCATTATTCCTATGTGGGCCTATATGCTGGTAACTACCTATGTAACCCCTATGGCACATGCTGTTTATTTTGGTCGTCCGGAACAAGTATTGGAATGGGCCTGGCTTAAAAATATATATGCTATTCCTATTCAACCTTATTTAGATAAACGTGTATTTATAAAGGGCTGCGGAGATACACCTATACCTGAATCTGTTTTTGTGGCCATTACACAACAACTGCAACCGGTGGTTAAAAGCATTATGTATGGCGAACCTTGTAGCACAGTACCTGTTTATAAAAAAAAATGAATATTATGATGAAACAACAAGTAAAAATGGTAAGTACCTTTTTAGTAGCAACCTTATTGTTGAGTGCCTGCGGATTACAACAACGGTTAACCGGCACTTGGAATATTGTAAAATTTCAGGAAACCAATATTTCACAACAAAATGCTGAAGCTAGTAATGTGGGTACCATTCAATTTAAAAAAGATGGTAGTGGTGTTAAATCGCTTAGTTACTCCATTTTGGGTAACCAAACCAATGATCAAAAGCCATTTACCTGGACCATCAATGGCCAAAATATAACCCTTAACAGTGATAATGCCCAGTTTCCCAAATCATGGATTATTGTAACCAATAAACCCAAATACCAAGTGTGGAAAACCACCGATGGACAGGGCAATATTCAAAAAATGGAATTGAAGAAGCAGTAATTATTGCCTGCTTCTTGGTTTTTTTAGTCCGGTACGTCCAATCATAGCAGTAGCCTGGCAGGTAGCCTACACTGCACTAATGGGTAGGGGGTATCGGCATTATTATAGAAAATTTCAATTCATTTGTATTTCTGCATATACCGGAAAATGATCGGAAGGATAATGCCGGTTGATGGAATTATTTAGCACAGCAAATTTGGTTACTTGTATCACCGGCGTTTTACTAACAAAAATATAATCTATTTTATCCTGTACCGAATCACAAAACTTAAAACCATTAAAAGTACCTGCCGGTCCAAATGGCTTTGTTGTACTTATTTCTTTTGTATCCTTCATTTCTTCTTGTAGGTTTTTAATTAGGGCTGTTTGTGGCGACGAATTAAAATCGCCGGTTAGCATAACAGGTAGTTTTTCTAAGTTCAAGGCTTTCATTTTTTTCAAAATCAATGCCAGTCCTTTGGTTCTGGCTATTACCCCATCATTGTCTAAGTGAGTATTAAATACCCAGAATTTTTTGCCTGTTTTTTTCTCTTTAAATAAACCATATGTACAGATTCTTAAATAGGATGCATCCCACCCTTTTGAAATTTTATCGGGTGTGTCTGACAACCAAAATGTACCGGTATCCAGCAAAAAAAACCTACTGCTATTATAAAATATAGCTGAAGCTTCGCCTTTGTTTACGCCTTCTCTTCCTATACCAATGTGTTTCCAATTGTTCAATGTAGAATCTAAATAAGCTACCTGCTCCGGCAATGCTTCCTGCACACCCAATATATCCGGTGCATAAAACTGCACCATGCCTGCCAACATTTCTTTGCGGTGCTGCCATGCATTGTCATTGTCTGAGGCAAGTGCCAGCCGTATATTATAGGACATTACTTTTAATGATTGTCCATTTAAAGCACCTATGCTAATAACAAAAAATAATACCAGTATGTTTTTCTTATGTTTCATGGGTTCAACGTTTTATACAATTGGGTATATGGTTCTACAATCTATTTCCATTGCTACCGCTTTATAAAGCGGCCTATAGTTGGGGTGTGAACATTGGGTAGCATATGGGCTAATTATTTTTTTATGCGCTCAATTTTTATCTGGCCAATAGGGGACAATGGTTTTATAGCCTTCGGATATTAAAAATTACCACGGGTGGATCTAAATATTGGTTATAATCGCTGCTATTGTAAATTTTTTCTACAATATCCATTCCCTTTACTACTTTACCAAAAGCGGCAAACCCCTGTTTATCATCCATATTGGCGCCACCATAATCTAAGCCCGGCTCTCGTTCCATGCAAATAAAAAACTCGGTAGCCGCCGTGCCGGGGGCCATTCTGGCTAAAGATACTGTTCCGGCTTCATGCTTTAAACCGGTTTCGCGGGTGCTTTCATGCGGAATACCGGGTACCGAAGTGGCCAATGCATTATTGGTTTTCCAAATGCCCCCTTGCACCAACTCGGTTTTGGGCGCATTCATCGGTTGATTTAAATCATTCAACACCCGATAAAAATTGGCCCTTTTATAATAGCCGGAATCTACATAACTTAAAAATGCAGCTACGGTTTTGGGCGCTTTTTCGGGGTATAATTCAACTTCAATATACCCCAAAGTGGTTTCAATTTGCACATGGGGATGGGTATACTGCTTTGTGGGTTGGCAGCCAATAAAAAGGCCCCATAATATACACATGCCTACACACAACACCATTAACCTTTGGTAACGGTAAGTATTTGCTTTATAAACGGATATGCCTTGGTGTTTCATACGCTTCAATTGTTCTTAGCTGTATCAATCATGGATGTCCATATTTATCAATGGGCTTCTAACCAATTTTTCCCTACGCCTATTTCTGCTTCAATGGGTACTTTGTTGGGCAAAACCAGGGCATCCCTCATATGTTGTAATATAAGAGGTTGAATGATATCTATTTCTTCCGGCACTACATCAAACACCAATTCATCGTGTACTTGTAAAATCATCACCGACTTTAATTTTTCATGGCGCAAAGCAGCATCTATTTTTATCATAGCCAATTTAATCATGTCGGCAGCGGTTCCTTGTATGGGCGAATTAATAGCATTGCGTTCTGCATAACCGCGTACGGTAAAATTAGCAGAGTTAATGTCTTTTAACCAACGCTTTCTTCCCATAAGGGTTTCTACATACCCATTTTTTTGTGCAAATAATATGGTGTTTTGCATGTAATTAGTAATACCCGGAAATTCTCTTTTATAGTTGTCTATAATTTCCTTGGCTTCTGTGCGCGAAATGCCCAAGTTATCGGCTAAACCAAAAGCACCCTGCCCATATATAATGCCAAAATTAACGCTCTTGGCTTTGTACCGCATTTCTTTGGTAACGGCTGCTTCTTCTACACCATATACTTTGGCTGCAGTGGCAATATGAATGTCTTTGCCTGCTTTAAATGCATCGCACATATTGGTATCGCCACTAATGGCTGCTACAATACGCAATTCAATTTGTGAGTAATCGGCACTAACAATAAACCGATCTTTTTGTCGTGGTATAAAAGCTTTTCTAATTTCCCTACCCCTATCGCTGCGAATGGGTATGTTTTGCAAATTGGGATTGTTACTGCTTAACCTTCCTGTTACTGCTACTGCCTGTGCATATGAGGTATGTACCCGGCGGGTAATGGGGTGTATTAGGGCGGGTAATGCTTCTACATAGGTTGAATTGAGTTTGGTTAACTCACGAAAAGCCAGAATATCTTCTACAATTTTATGGCCCTTAACGGCTAATTTGGCCAATACATCCTCTCCGGTTTGGTACTGTCCGGTTTTTGTTTTTTTGGCCGAAGGGTCTAATTGCAATTTATCAAACAACACTTCGCCCAATTGTTTGGGCGAGGCTAAGTTAAACCGTACCCCTGCTTGTTGGTAAACACTTTCTTCCGCAGCTTTGGCTTCGGTGGCTAAGGTTTGGCTATATGCGTGTAAAAAATCTACATCTACAGCAACGCCCTCATATTCCATTCTACCCAATACAGGTACTAAAGGATTTTCAATGTGATTGAGTACCTGTTCTACTTTTTTTTCTTTCACCAAGGGCATTAATACATGCTTTAGTTGCAGGGTTATATCGGCATCTTCGGCGGCATATTCTTTAATTTTTTCTAGGTCTACCTCTTGCATATTTCCTTGGCCCTTGCCTTTTTTACCTATCAGGGTTTCTATGGCTATGGGCTGGTAATGCAGGTATTGTTCGCTTAAACTATCCATATTGTGTTTGCCATCGGGCTCAATCACATAGTGTGCCAACATTGTATCGGTTAACTGCCCTTTTAATTCAATACCCTGCCATTTTAATACCAACCAATCGTATTTAATATTTTGGCCTATCCAAACCACATCCTCTCGTTGAAATAAGGGTATAAATTGTTGCAGAAGGGCCGTGGCTTTTGCTTTTTCTTTGGGCACGGGTACATAATAGGCTTCATGGGGCTGAAAGGCAAAACTAAGGCCCACGGGTTGTGCCAGAGCGGCATCTATACCGGTGGTTTCTGTATCAAAAGCTATTTCTTTTTGTTGCCATAAAATAGCAATAAGTTGTTCAATGGCTTCCGGGGTTTGTACCAAATGGTATTGATGGGGTACCGTGGTACTGTCTTTCATGCCAAACGTTTCGGTAAGCGGAGCCGGCGTAGTGTAGGTAGAGGGTTTTGACTGACTGTTGTGGGGTGTAGCTACCGGTGCTCCAAACAAATCGGTCTGTATAGCTTGTGGGGCTGTAGTAAAAGCCGGAAGGTCTTCTCCTAATACGCGTTTACCCAATGTTTTAAACTCTAATTCGGTAAATACTTCAATCAGTTTGTCTTTGTTAAATGGTTTTACCCTAAAGTCTTCTTCATGAAAACTAACCGGCGCATTGGTAATAATGGTGGCTAATTTTTTGCTCATCAGGGCGCTTTCTTTACCGGCTCTTATTTTTTCGCCCATGGCGCCTTTTATGTGATCGGCATTGGCCAATACTTGTTCCAGAGTACCATATTCTTTTAATAGTTTAGCGGCTGTTTTTTCTCCTATGCCGGGTATACCGGGTATATTATCCACCGCATCGCCCATTAAGCCTAGCATATCTACAACCTGACTAATATTATCAATCTGCCATTTTTCACATACTTCTTTTGGGCCCAACAATTCAACATTACCACCCTGGTAAGCAGGTTTATAAATGGTAATGCCATCGCGTACCAGCTGCCCGTAGTCTTTATCGGGTGTTACCATAAATACTTCATAACCCGCATCATGGGCTTCCCAAGCCAATGTGCCTATTACATCATCGGCTTCATAACCGGGTACCCCAATAACGGGAATATTAAAGGCTTCTATAATTTTTTTAATATCGGGTATAGCGGCCAACAAATCTTCGGGTGTTTCTTGTCGGTTGGCTTTATAATCGGCAAAGTCGATATGCCTTTCTGTAGGCCCTTCCATATCAAAGCAAATGGCCATATGTGTGGGCTTTTCTTTATTCAGTAACTCTATTAATGTATTGGTGAATCCAAATTGGGCATTGGTGTTTTTGCCTTTACTGGTTATTCGTGGACTGCGAATGAGGGCATAATAGGCCCGAAAAATGAGGGCAAAAGCATCTAATAAAAATAATTTTTTCTGCATAGCAGCTAAGGTATAGAAATGCGCGGAGGCGAAAAAGAAAAGAGGCTGCCTTTTAAGATAAGGCAACCTCTTTTTGGTTTTTGTGCATTTTGGGCTCTACTATTGTGTTAAACCATACTTGGTTAAATATTTTCTGTTTAGCTCTGTTTGCTTGTTTTCCAAACTTACTTCTCTACCCTGAATAAAAGCATGCCGAATAATGCTGGAGTGCATATCTAATATATCGCCATCACTTACTACAATATTGGCATCTTTTCCTACTTCAATAGAACCGGTTTTGTTGGCAATGCCTAAAATTTTGGCACTATTTAAGGTAATGGCCTGTAATGCTTGTTCTTTGGTTAAACCATAAGTGGCGGCAGTGCCGGCATTGAACATTAAATTGCGATAGCGGGCTTCATCAAAAGCATCATTCAATGCAAATAAAACGCCTGCTTGTTGTAATTCGCCGGGTGTTTTATAAGGCTGGTCTACATCATCATCCTCTGTAGTAGGCAATGCATGTTCTTGGTTTAAAATAACAGAAATATCATTGGCTTTCAATAAATCGGCAATTTGGTAGCTATCGCTGGCCCCTACTAAAGTAACTTTAAACCCAAATTCTTTGGCAAAATCTATTGCTGCTAACATTTGTTTTACCTGATCGGCATGAATAAAGAGGTGTTTGCTACCATCAAATAAGCCTTTTACGGCTTCAAATTTTAAATTGGTTTGGGCATGTTTGGTTTCGGCTAAATAGGCTTTTGCTTGGCGAAAGAAGCTTTTTAGTTCTTCTATTTTTTCATAGGCAGCTTTTGAAGGGTCGGGCATATTTTCGGGATTAAAAGCACCAAACCTTCTGCCGGGGCGGCGGATAAAACTGGGCATATTCATGTGAATATTATTGTCCATTTGATAGGCGGCATCTTCCCAGTTCCAGGCATCTAATTGTACCACTGAAGAGGAGCCACTTATACTGCCGCCTTCGGGTGTGATGCTGGCCAATAATATACCATTGGCTTTTAGTGTGTTGATGATTTTTGAATCGGTATTGTAGGCTACTATACTGCGTACATTGGGATTTAGGTCGCCCAACTCTAAGTAGTCATTACTGCCGCGTACCCCATTGGCTATTTCTTTTAGTCCTAAATCGGTATTGGGTAAAATAAGTCCGGGATATACTTGTTTGCCGGTAGCATCTACTTTTTTAGCATCGGCAGGTATGGTTACTTCGCTAGTGTGTACTGCTACTATTTTGCCATTGTTTACTTCAATGGTAGCTTTTTCTATTACCGTGCCATTGCCTACATGCACGGTACCATCGGTAATAAATAACCGGCCCATATAAGGTTTAGCAGGCAGTACATCATCCTGCGCAAAGGCAGCAACGCTCATCAGAAAGAGGGCCGCAAGTATCAGGGTTATGTTTTTTGTTTTCATGATTCAATATTTTGGGGTGTATAATGAATGCGGTTACCCGCATTACCGTAATTAGTTGTTTGTTGACAGGTTTTGCAATGTTTCGGCAGATAGTCCATCTTCTTCACTAATATCAATGGTTATCATACCATCATGATGGTCGTGATCGCCGCAACTTAATATATATTGCCAACTGGGCTGCGGCCGCATAACGGGTGCACCACTTCTTTTTTCGCCAATCATTTTTTGTATTAAGCGGTTGCGCTCTTCCTGAATTTTTTTGCGCATTTGTGCATCGCTTTCTCTGTCAAAATATACAATACCATCTACAATGGTTTTTTGTGCAGATGCATAAATACTTAAAGGATTGGCCGACCAAATAACAATATCAGCATCTTTGCCTTCTTTTATACTGCCTACCTGATTGTCTACATGCAAGGCTTTTGCAGGATTAATAGTTACCATTTTTAAAGCATCTTCTTCACTCATTCCGCCGTATTTAATAGATTTAGCGGCTTCTTGGTTTAAACGGCGTGCCATTTCTGCATCATCAGAATTAATACAAACATTCAATCCTACTTTGTGCATAATAGAAGCATTGTAGGCAATGGCATCTTTTACTTCATTTTTATAGGCCCACCAATCTGAGAAAGTAGATGTGTTGGCGCCATGTGCTTTCATTTTATCGGCTACTTTATACCCTTCTAAAATATGGGTAAAGGTATTAAAGCGGAAGCCAAAGCGTTCTGCCACCCGCATAGCGGCAGTAATTTCACTTTGCACATAAGAATGGCAGGTAATGAAGCGTTTTTTGTTGAGTATTTCTACCAGTGCATCTAATTCCAAATCTCTGCGGGTATTAATGGGGTCTTTTTTCATAGCGGCTTCATAATCTAATGCCCGGGTAAAGGCATCTACCATTACTTGTTCTACCCCCATCCGTGTGTCGGGGAAGCGATTATTGGCTGGTGATGTGGTGCGTTTTACATTTTCGCCTAATGCAAATTTGATAAAGGGATCGGCTCCGGCAAATTTTAACTGCTCATCGTCAGCACCCCACCGTAATTTAATAAGTTGGGTTTGTCCGCCAATAGTATTGGCCGAGCCGTGTAAAATATGCGAGGTAGTTACGCCCCCACTTAACTGCCGATAAATATTAATGTCATCGGGATTTAAATTATCACCTATTCTTACTTCGGAAGTTACAGACTGTCCTCCTTCATTAATAGAAGCGGCAGCAATATGTGAGTGTTCATCTATAATACCCGGTGTTACATGCATACCGGTAGCATCTATTACCGTAGCAGTGGCATCGCTTAAGTTTTTGCCTACTTTGGCTATTTTTCCATTTTTAATTAAAATATCGGTATTGGTTACTATGCCTTCTTTTTCATTGGTCCATACCGTACCATTTTTAATAAGCAGGGTTTGTTGTTTGGGCATTTCTTCAAAGCCATACCCATCAAAGGGATAGGTAACTTTGGCCATAGGTTGGCTTGCCATGCGCTTTCTGTTGTTGGCTGTTTCAGCGGGTAGGGGTTGTTGATAAGTGGCTGTCCAAGTAAAGGCATTGCCTTGGTCATCTCTGCCGGTGCCGGTCCAGTTTTCTTTCAATGCCATTCCGCTTAATAAATATTGTCCGGCCCTATGTGGTCTTTCGCCTTCGGCATTTTTATGATTGCCTAAAGCAAATTGCATTTTTACGGCTTTACCATCATAGCTTAATTTAACAGTAACAGTATCGGCTTGTTGTATTTGTGCTGTTGTACTGTTTTTTACTATTAATGGGTATTGTTGGGTTCCTTTTTTAGATTGAATGGTTAAGGTATATTGTCCGCTAACGGTATTCCACTCAGCAGGATTAATGGCATAGTTTCTACCCTGAATCCAGTTTTCCACTAATTTGGTATTTTCATCAAACACCGGACCGGTGGTAATAATAAAATTAGCATATTTACCGGCATCCAGACTACCCACTTTATCGTACACATTTAATATAGTTGCGGGGGTTTTGGTTAAGGCTTCCAAAGCAGCTTTTTCAGATAAACCATCGGCAATGGCTTTGCGTAAATTAGGTAAAAATTGTTTAACGTCTTTTAAATCGCTGGTGGTTAAACAAAATGGAATTTTTGCTTTTTCAAAAGCAGCCGGGTTGGTGGGTGCCAGTTCCCAGTTTTTCATATCGGCCAGCGACACAAAGCGCGCATCGTTGGGGTCTTCTACATCCATAGCTTGTGAAAAATTCAAGGGTAAAATATAGGTGGCTTTAGAAGCAATCATTTCCGGCATGCGTTGGTATTCGTTGCCACCACCTTTAATAATATATTGTACGCCAAATTCATCCCCAATTCTATCGGCTCTTAAATCGTTCCATTTATCATCGGCTTCAAATATTTGTGGTAAGGATTGTAGGTTGTTCCACGCTTCTAATGATAAATTGGTGCCCTCTGTAGCAGGTTTGTTTTTGTACCATTTGGCATCTAAATAGGTTTGGCGTAATAAGGCAATAGAACCCATTAAGCTGGAAGGGTAACTTTGGGTAGAACTGCCTTTGCTAAAGGAATAGTGGGCACTGGCTTTTTCTTTTACTACGGCAAAATTATCGGCTTCACTAGCTAAGGTAACCACAGCACCGGTACCACGGGCTATGCCATCTTTTACATGGGTTAATACTGTACCAAAGCCCATCATTCTATATGGCTCGGCTTTTTTGTCATCGGCATTAAACTGGTCAATGGCATTTACTTGTGGCTTTATGGCCTGGTTCCATCCATAAGCCCCTTTTATATTAGAGGTAAACTGTGTGGGGGCCATATAATTAAAACCACCGGCCGGGCGGGTAGGGGCGGTAACCCCATAATCGGTATAAGCATCAATAAAGGAGGGATACAGGTATTTGTTCTTGCAATCTATTACCACCGCATCGGCAGGTATGGTTACGGCATTTCCTACCGCCACTATTTTGCCCTCTTTTATTAACAAAGTGGCATTGGGTAAGGTGGTTTGTGCATCTTTTACAATGGTAGCATGCACAAATGCATAGAATCGAGTGCGGGGGTCGGCTACACCATTTACCGGAAAGGTTTCCTGGGCTTGTACCAATAAACCAATGATAAGCCCCAGTAGCAGGAGTTGTACTTTTCTCATAATGTTTGGTTTTGAAGTAAGGAGGTTTAAAGCTACAATTTTTGTTTTAGGAATAAAACCGCTCATCATATTTTCGGTGATTGGTGCCATTTTTCGGTTAATGGAATACAAAAAGCGGGACTATACAGCCCCGCTTACAATAATATTATGTTTATATATTATTTAAAATTTCCTTGGTCTACATCCTTTATAAACCCAATAACGCCGGGATAAAAATGCGATTGGTCATCCCACATGGCCAAATGGCTGCCATTGGGGCAATATAGGTAACGTCCTTTTGGAAACTGTTTGCTCATGCACTCCATATAAGCCGGATCCATAGTATCAAATTTGGCACCTACTACCAATGTTGGTACGGTAATATTTTTTAATTGGTTGCTGATATCCCATTGCGCCAATCGGCCTGCAATGCCAAATTCAGATGGGCCTTGCATCATGGTGTAAATGGTTTCATTTACATGTTTAAAAGCGCGGTTAACGGGGTCGGGCCATTCGGCTAAACGGCATAGGTGTTCTTTATAAAAATTGGGTAATAATAATGCCATGTATTTGGGGTTCTTAAAATCGCCCCGGGCTTCTATAGCGCGAATGGTATCTAATACTTTGGGGTCCATTTGTTTGGCCAGTACCTCATTGGCATATTTACCATAAGCAGGGCAGCTGCTCATCATATTACACACAATTAATCCCTTTAAGTTTTGCTGGTATTTCAGGGCATATTGCATGGCTAAAATACCGCCCCAGGAATTACCCAATAAATAAAAGTTGTCTTTATTTAATCCCAATGCTTTTCTTACTTGTTCTACTTCTTCTACAAAACGGGGTAGGGTCCATAAACTACTATCGGTGGGCTGGTCGCTATAATAAGAGCCCAACTGGTCGTACTCAATCATTTCAAAGCCTTCTTTGGGAAAAAAGCTTTCAAAACATTCAAGGTATTCATGGGTCATAGCGGGACCGCCATGCAACAACAATACTTTAATGGTGGGGTTGTTACCAATGCGTTTGGTCCATACTTTAAAGGTGCCCACCGGTGTTTCAATGGGTATCATTTTAATACCGGCTGTTTGTACGCCGGAATCCTGCGGGGCAAAGTACTGAGCTACCGTTATACTTTGTGGCCGGTTTTTACAACTAATGAATAGGGTGCTGCATAATAGCAAAGCTGCTGTGGCTATTCTCATGTGTAGGTGCATAGCAATAGGTTTAGATGAATGCCTTAAAATTAAGGAATTATCGGCCCATATACACCATAAGTATTTGAATATCGCTCGGATTTACCCCACTAATTCTACCCGCTTGTCCAATGGTACGTGGTTGTATTTTTTTAAATTTTTGCCGGGCTTCTGATGAAAGGGCCTGCAGGCGGTCGTAATCAAAACTTTCAGGAATGATTAAATCTTCCATTACCCGCATTTTTTCTACCAATTCCTGTTCTTTGGCAATGTATCGTTCATACTTAATTTGTATTTCGGCTTGTTCTAAATGGTCGGCTGCTGTTTCGCCAAATTGGTGTGCTGTTGGGGGTAAGGCATTCAGCATTTCTTGCAAACTAACAGAAGGGCGTAACAATAGTTTGGCTGCTTTTTGTTTTTCAGCCAATGGGGCAGAGTAAATACTGTTTAAATAGGGGTTTATCCATTCGGGTTCTATACTCAATTGTTGCAGTTGTTCGGTAATTTGGGCTACTGCTGCTTTTTTGGTTTGTACCCTTTCCATTCTATCCTGACCGGCCAATCCCATTCTATAACTTCTTTCTGTAAGGCGCAGGTCGGCATTATCTTGTCGCAATAGGGTTCTAAATTCGGCTCTACTGGTAAACATGCGGTAAGGTTCTTCCGTGCCTTTGCTAATTAAATCATCAATCAATACCCCAATATAAGCTTCGCTGCGTTGTAGAATAAAGGGTGCTTCGGCACTAATTTTTAAATGGGCATTAATACCGGCCATAATGCCTTGGCAAGCGGCTTCTTCGTAACCGGTTGTACCATTAATCTGGCCGGCAAAAAACAAGTTTTGAATGGCTTTGGTTTCTAAGGAATGGGTTAATTGGGTAGGGGGGAAGAAGTCGTACTCAATTGCATAACCCGGCCTAAATATTTTACATTTTTCAAAGCCCGGTACTTGTTGCAGGGCCTGTATTTGTACTTCTTCCGGTAAGGAAGTAGAAAAGCCGTTTACATAAATTTCTACGGTATGCCATCCTTCGGGTTCTACAAATAACTGGTGTCTATCGCGTTCGGCAAAGCGGTTAATTTTATCTTCAATACTAGGGCAATAGCGTGGACCTACCCCTTCAATACGGCCTTGGAACATAGGACTTCTGTCAAAGCCTGTTTTCAGAATATCGTGAACGGTAGTATTGGTATAGGTAATAAAGCAACTTTTTTGTTGTTCGGGGCGAATGGGTACATGGGGCAAATACGAAAAACCGGTGATGGTATCATCGCCTTTTTGTTCTTCCATTTTAGTATAATCCAGGCTACGGCCATCTACCCTTGGCGGGGTACCCGTTTTCAGTCGGTCGCTTTCCATACCCAAGGCCACCAATTGTTCGGTAATACCTGTAGCAGCTCTTTCGGCCACACGGCCCCCACCAAATTGTTTTTCGCCAATATGAATAATGCCGTTTAAAAAGGTACCGCTGGTTACTACTACCGCTTTGGCCTTTATTTCGTGGCCCAATTGGGTAATAACACCACAAGCTTTATGGTTACGAATAATGAGTTGCGCCACCATGTCTTGGTAAAAATCTACATTAGGGGTATTTTCCAACATTTCGCGCCAGGTAGCGGCAAACAACATTCGGTCGTTTTGCGCCCTAGGGCTCCACATGGCCGGGCCCTTACTTTTGTTCAGCATCCTAAACTGAATCATACTTTTATCGGTTACAATACCACTATAACCGCCCAAGGCATCTATTTCCCGCACAATTTGTCCTTTGGCAATTCCCCCCATGGCCGGGTTACAACTCATTTGGGCAATGGTTTGCATGTTCATGGTAATCAGCAATACCTTGCTGCCCATATTGGCCGCAGCGGCGGCAGCTTCACAACCGGCATGTCCGGCACCCACTACTATCACATCGTATTCAGCAAACATTTGGTTTTATTTTTAGCAAATGTACACCCGAATAAGCGTTTTCGGTTCTTTGCTTTTTGTTCCACGTGGAACCAAGGGGTATCTATAAGGGTGGTTGTTCCACGTGGAACTTTTGGCTTTAGGGTAGTTTTTCTTCAAAGGCATTAATATAAATAGCTTCTTTTTCACGCATCAGGGTTTGTTCAGGTTTGGTTTTATCGCGGTAACCACAAAGGTGTAAAACACCATGAATCATTACCCGTAATAACTCTTCCTGAAAAGTGGTGTCGTGCTGTATTGCATTCTCTTTTACCCGGTCGGTGCTAATGTATATTTCTGCCACAACACCGGTGGCTCTTGTTTCGGTTAAATCGAAGGTTAAAATATCGGTATAAGTTTCGTGCTGCAGGAATTGGCGGTTTAGCACAAACAAATGATCATCCGAACAAAATATATAATCTACCCGCTGAGCCAGGGTTTGTTCTTGTGTAAAAATACCTAACAAAAACGCTTTTAATAATTTTTTATGGGAAAAATGAAAAGGGCGGTCTGCCGTGTGAAAATAAATTGAAGCCATGTGTTAAATGATTAAAGAATACCAAAATTCGGTAATAAAGCCGAAAAAATGGATTTACTTTTGTGTATTCAATGGAACGGTATATCATTCCTTTCACCCCATTGTAATCCCGATATATGAAACCATTAAGCGAGTTAAAGATTGGCGATAGAGGTGTTATAGCCGAATTTAAAAATGATGATTTATTGATTAAACTGATGGAAATGGGTTGTGTTCCCGGTGAAAAAATAAAAGTAGAACAAATTGCACCCCTGGGCGATCCTATCTCCATTTCTGTAGCAGGCTACTCCCTTAGTCTGCGCTTAAACGAAGCTGCGGCTATTTTAATTGAAGATATTACCCACGCTAAAAAATTACATTCATGAACATAGGGTTGTATTTCGGTTCTTTTAATCCTATTCATCACGGTCATTTAATTATTGCCAACCATGTGGCTAACCATACTTTCATAGAACAGGTATGGCTAGTGGTGAGTCCACAAAATCCTTTGAAAGCTTCAACAGGATTGTTGAATGAATTTCAACGCCTACACTTAGCACGCCTGGCCATTGCGCCGGATGATAGCAGTTTAAAAGTATCGGATGTAGAATTTGGTTTACCCAAACCTTCTTATACTATTGATACCTTAACTTATTTAAGTGAAAAATATCCGCAACACCAATTTACGGTGGTAATGGGAAGCGATAGTTTAGAAAATTTACCGAAATGGAAAAACCATGCCCTACTTTTGGAACGGTACGGTATACTGGTATATGTAAGACCCCAACATCCATTGCCTGCACTTTTACCCCAACAAGTACAAGTTGTACAAGCCCCCTTATTAGACATTTCCGCTACCTATATTCGCCAATCTATTCAACAGAAAAAAAGTATCCATTATTTGGTTCCCGAACCTGTTCGGATAGAAATTGAACAATCGGGCTACTACATAAAGTAAAAAAGAAATAAATTTACAGTTTCTATTAATCATTCTTTAATTTATAAAAACACCTTGACATGATGAAAACAACCAGCCTCTTAGCCCTTAGTTTGGCTTTATTCTTGTTTGCTTGCGTAAGCCCCAAAAAACTACGCCAATCAGAAGAAAAATACAACCAATTAAATGGCGCCTATTTAGAAATGCAACAGAAATACCGCGATTGTCAGGGAAACCTCAGTGCTTCTGATGATCAGATTAAAGGGTTACAAAATCAGAAATCAGTACTATCCGGACAAATTGATGATTTGAATAAACAAATAGATTTCTTGAAGCAAAACAATACCCAAGTATTAAACCAGTTAAAAGATTTATCGGTGATATCTGCTTCACAAGCAGAAAGTATTAAAAAGTCGATGGACAATATGAGTACCAAAGACAATTACATTCAACAACTGCAAACCACTATTGCACAAAAGGACTCTATGAACTTAGCATTGGTTATGAATTTAAAAGGGGTATTGGGTAATTTAGAGGATAGTGATATTAATATTAAAATAGACAAAGACGTAGTGTATATTGATATATCAGATAAACTATTGTTTAAAAGCGGTAGTTATGATGTAACTGACCGAGCCAAAGTAGTATTGGGCAAAGTAGCCAAGGTATTAAACAACCAACCCAATATTGAATTTATGGTAGAAGGTAATACAGATAGTATTCCATTTAGAAATGGATTGTTGTTAGACAACTGGGATTTAAGTGTAAAAAGAGCCACATCGGTAATACGTATTTTACAAAACAATTATGGTATTGATCCTAAAAGAATTACAGCAGCCGGTCGCAGTCAATATATGCCCGTTGCCTCTAACGATACACCCGAAGGAAGAGCAGCCAATCGCAGAACCCGCATAATTATATTACCACAATTAGATCAGTTTTTTAAATTATTAGAAAAGCCAAAAACCAATTAAAACAAGCTTTTTCTCCACTATTTAAAAAAGTTGCTTCTGTAAAAGGAAGCAATTTTTTTATACACTATACCGCCAAAAGTATAGTATAGGCAAAGTAAAAAATTCAGGATAATAATACAATAAACGGAATAATAATTTATTACAAATTTATATACATAAAAAATAAATTGTATTGTATAAAAAATTTATCCACAACACCCTGTGAACATCCCTAAAAAAACAGTGAGAAAATCATTTTTTACTACTGAACAGTGTGCAGAAAAAAAGAATAACTAACACCCAAAAATGGCCCACTACAAAAACACCGGAAATACACACAAAATAATACACCTTAATCAACAGTGTATAACCTGTTACTAGCAAAAAGTCAATAAAAGCACACAACAAAATCCACCAACGTGGATAAACTGCCAAAATGTATATTTCACGGATGTTTCACAATGTGAATTACCTGTGTATTGATAGGGATAAACACAAAACAATTAACTTTACCACTTGTTGATAACTAAGTTATCCCGATATACACACCCGTAATAGTAGTAGGGTTTTTATATAAATGTATTATTAAAGAATTACTACCCGAGTTATGAACATAGCCGATGCCAAAGCAGCATTAACACAGAAAGGTTTTTTGGATGTGGATACTGATCCTTCCGTAGATTTGTTCCATGCCATTACACAGCTTAAGCAAGAAAAAAATGCCATTATCTTGGCGCACTATTACCAGGAACCCGATATACAAGATATTGCCGATTATATTGGCGACAGTTTGGGATTGGCCCAACAAGCAGCCAAAACAGATGCCGATATTATTTTATTTGCAGGGGTACATTTTATGGCCGAAACTGCCAAAATACTCAATCCCACCAAAAAAGTATTATTACCCGACTTAAAAGCCGGCTGTTCATTGGCCGATAGTGCTCCCACCCATTTGTTTCAATCATTCAAAGCTGCCCATCCGCAGCATGTAGTTATTTCCTACATTAATTGCACTGCCGAAATAAAAGCATTGAGCGATATTATTTGCACCTCGGGCAATGCCGAAAAAATTATAGATAGTGTACCTGCCGATACCCCCATTTTATTTGCACCCGATAAAAATTTAGGGGCTTATTAAAATAAAAAAACCGGCCGCCAAATGTTGTTATGGAATGGCGCCTGCCAGGTACATGAGCTTTTTAGTGTAGAAAAAATTACCCGTTTAAAAATGCGGTATCCCCACGCTAAGGTATTGGCCCATCCCGAATGTGAGGAGCCTTTATTGGCCATAGCCGATTATATAGGCAGTACCACCCAATTATTGCGGTACAGCCATACCGATGATGCACAAGCCTATATAGTAGCCACAGAAACCGGTATTCTGCACCAAATGCAAAAAGACAATCCGGAAAAAACATTTATACCGGCGCCCCCCAATAACAATTGCGCCTGTAATGATTGTCCGTATATGAAATTAAATACCTTAGAAAAAGTGTACAATACCCTATTGTACGAATTACCTGAAATTACCATGGAAGAAAGTTTGCGCATTGCCGCTAAAAAACCCTTAGACCGTATGTTGGCCATTAGTAAAGCCGCCGGATTAATTGGGTAAAACCCTTACCCCAATACATATATCAACAGATCCATGGCTGCAAAAAATGGCCATGAACCGTGCCACTGTTGATAGAAAGTCATATCCGTTAGTTGTTTATCGTTTTGGCAACCCCATAGGGTACCAATATCCAAAGCTCATCCACTATTACCCCTGATAGGTCCATAGTCCTGCCTAAGCCCGGATTGTAATAAACGAACAGCCGACAACAAATTAGGGTACCATAACTGCCCTTTTGTCGGTAGCCCACCATAGGCAACAGGCTGCGCCGATTGTGCAGTAGACAATGCCGGTATATAGGCATCTATTAAGCGCTGCACAGCCACGGCCAAATTAACCCCCTTTTTAAGCCATTGCATTAATTGTCCCGTCATTTTTTGTTGCAAACCCTTTTGCGGCGGTAATTGCCGATAAATTTTACTGGCCACAGGCGAAGCTATTTGCAGCCATTGGCTGTATTGGCGCAGCCGTGCAAAAGCAGGATCGCTGTAAAACCGCTTTTTATCAATAGAAGTTTTACTGCGCACCAATTGCCGGCCGTTAACCACATAAAAGGTTAGTCCGTTGAAAGTGCCCGACAAAAAAGTATAAGGGATGGTAGCCATACAATACTATTTTTTTTGTATACAATATACACTCCTGCACCCCCCGTTTCCAAATTTTTTGGGTAGAATTTTAGGAAAAAATTACAGGTAATTGCTGCAATATTTACGGGTAATCATAAGGCATTCTCATCCCATATAATGCCCTATCAACAGCGTTGTGCAACGCTGTAAACCCGAAGCAGTATCGAAGCAGGATAAAATGGTTTTCTTTCGTTCCATATCTGAATGGGCTATCTCTTTTGGTTACGCACTATATTTTTGTTGGGCTGGAATATTAGTTGGCCCACTATACTACTTTTGAATGATTTTTTGCGGTTTTATATTGATAGGGCAGCAGATAGGTTACCTGATGGCTCTAAATGCTAAAACCTGTTAATGAAAAAGCGTATACTGTTTTTAATGCTATGGGTATGTATAGGATTGGCTTGTAAAAAAAGCAATACACCCAATTCTGCTTTAATGGGTACATGGCAATGGAATTACTCCATAGGGGGCATTGCCGGACAAACCATAACCCCTATGGGTAATATTGTGGTATTGCGTTTACAGCCCGATTCTGTTTTTTCTGTTACCGTAAATGGGGTACAACAAACAACAGGATTGTACCATACAAAAGTGGATAGTGCCAACCATTCCATACTTTATTTGCAGGGTATATTAGCTGCATTTCCCTTTGCATCGCCAAATGGACTGGTTTATCAAATTCAAAACAACCAACTGATTTGCGATGATCATCAGGTGTCTGATGGGTTTCGACATTATTTCGGTCGCATTGGAGCTTTGTAATTGGTTTACTTGTTGATTTGATTTTTAGATGGTTGTGAAAGGGCAATTTGTATCATTTATTTTTCTTATTGATTTTGCCAGGCGGCGGCAAGGGCATTCATCTTTTCCCTCTTCTCCTTCGGCATTTTATCTAATGTGCCCAGTAACATATTTAAGCGCGGCTGTTTAGCAAAAAATGACCGATGTTGCGCTAAAAAGCACCAAAAAAGGGCATCCCAAGTGTTGGCCCAAGGTCCTTTTTGATAATTACTCATTTTTAAAATATAATTACTGCCACTAATGTAAGGTTTGGTGGCCATTAAACCCCCATCGGCAAACTGGCTCATACCATAAACATTTGGCACCATTACCCAGTCATATGCATCCATAAATAATTCCATGAACCATTGGTATACACTATCCGGATGAAATTGGGAAAGTAACATGCAATTACCCAAAATCATCAACCGTTCTATATGATGACAATAACCTGTGGATAGTATTTTTTTGATAGTTACATCTACCGGTATTAAACCGGTATTGCCTGTATAAAATGATGCAGGAATGGGTTGATGGAATTGCCAAAAATTACGATTGCGTTGTAGGGTGCCTTTGTGTAGGTATATACCTCTAATAAATTCACGCCAACCCACTATTTGCCGAATAAAACCTTCTAATGAATTAAGGGGAATAACATGTGTGGCTGCATATGCCAATGTTGTTTCAATTACTTTTTGAGGCGTTAATAAACCAACATTCAATAGGGGCGATAATACACTATGGTGTAAAATTTCGGCATCGTCTACAATGGCATCTTCATAAGCACCAAATTCTTCCAAACGGTTGGCTAAAAAATGCTCCAACCATGCCATACTTTCTGCATGGGTAACGGGTAAAAGAAAAGCGGTATTAATGGTACCATAATTTTGGCTGTAATGTTGCTGTACATAGTTAATGGCTTCTTCATAAAAAGCATGTATATTTATAGTAGGTACAGTAGGTGCTGTTTTGTTTTTGGGATATTTTAAACGGTTGTCTGCATCATAGCTCCATTTACCACCTACCGGTTTTTGTTGTGCATCTATTAAAATTTGCCATTTTTTCCGCTGTTGTATGTAAAAGTCGTTGTGAAGGTATGTTCGGTTTTGTGAAAAATAATCTTGCAGTGCGGCAGTGCTGTTTAAAAAAGCAAGACTATCGTGTTGAATGGAGGCCATTTGGTAACGGGAACAGGCTTCTGATATATTTTTTTGCAGCCAATTATCTGTTACTTCATAATAGTGTATTACTTCAACCTTTTGTTCCGATAAATAATGAATAAGCTGTTGAATATGGTGGTGCGGATGGCGGGCTTCAATATAAGTAACCTGAATGCCATTGTTTTGTAAATAGTTTTGATAATATTTCATACTAGCCCGATGAAATACCAATTTCTGTTGGTGAAATTTATATTGATTAAAAAATAAATATTCTTCCACTAAATAAACATGATCTACTTTTTTTAAAGCACCAATATCTTCAAAAAGTTGGTGGGGAAATACAAGGAATACACTACGCATGGGTGGATGTTTGGGCATGTTTTACCGATTTGTTTTTTCTGCAGGCATCACTGCAATACTTAACCTCGTCCCAAACTTTTGCCCATTTTTTTCGCCAAGTAAAAGGCCTGTTGCAGGTAACACAAATTTTAATGGGCAGGTGTTCTTTTTTCAATTGTTTCATGCTTGCATTGGCTATATACCACATAATACAGTTGTGTAACTGCAATTGTTCAAACGGGTATTTACCTTGTGGGCAACTTTTGTACAAAACCGGTTACTATGTGTATGGGGTACTATTATTTTTTTATATCCTTCTCAGCTATTTTTTTTCGGTAAGGCATCCTATTTTTTGGTGTTATGGTTTGTGCTTAAGGCTACTATCTATTCAGTGATAGGGCTATTTGCAGGTTTTTTTTACTGCTTATTGCTATAAGACAAATAACGGATGTATTAATTTATTTAATGTCAATCATTAAAAGATTAAATAAAAACTTATGACTTACACACCACATTTTTGCACTGCAAATTTTAAAAACAATTGAATTATGACAAGAATTACAGTTGCAAAAGGGGATGGTATTGGTCCGGAAATTATGGACGCCACTTTAGAAATTATTTTGGCCGCAGGAGCTAAAATTGAAATGGATTTTATTGAAGTTGGTGAAAAAGTATACTTGGCAGGTAATACGGCCGGTATTGCTCCGGAAGCCTGGGATACCATTCGCAGAAATAAAATATTTTTAAAAGCGCCCATTACTACCCCTCAAGGTGGTGGCTACAAAAGCCTGAATGTTACTACCCGTAAATTTTTAGGATTGTATGCCAATGTGCGCCCTTGTGTTAGTTTACACCCTTTTGTTAGTACCAAGCACCCTAACATGGATATTGTGATTGTGCGGGAAAATGAAGAGGACTTATATGCGGGTATTGAACACCAACAAACCAATGAAGTGGTGCAATGCTTAAAACTTATCAGCAGACCGGGTTGCGAAAAAATTGTAAGGTATGCATTTGAGTATGCCAAGCAACAAGGCAGAAAAAAAGTAACCTGTTTTACAAAAGATAATATTATGAAACAAACCGATGGATTGTTCCATCAGGTATTTGATGAAATTGCTAAAGAGTATCCCGAAATAGAAAATGAGCACTGGATTATAGATATAGGTGCAGCTAAAATGGCCGATACTCCTGAAGCTTTTGATGTAATTGTAATGCCTAATTTATATGGTGATGTACTGAGCGATGTGGCTGCACAAATAGCCGGTTCCGTTGGTTTAGCCGGTTCGGCCAATATTGGCGAAGAATGTGCTATGTTTGAAGCTATTCATGGTTCTGCCCCCAGAAGAGCCGGACAAAATATGGCCAACCCTTCCGGCTTGCTGCAAGGTGCAATTTTAATGCTGAACCATATTGGTCAAACCGCGGTTGCAGAAAAAGTTCAAAATGCCTGGCTAACAACTATTGAAGAAGGTATTCATACTTATGATGTATATAAAGAAGGGGTAAGTAAACAAAAAGTAGGTACCAAAGAATTTGCACAGGCCGTTATAGCTAATCTGGGTAAATTACCTAAAACCTTTAAAGCAGTAAATTATGCCAACAGTGCATCACTACAACTACCTAAATACCAACGCAAAGCACCGGCAGAGAAAACCTTAGTTGGGGTAGATATTTTTGTAGATTGGCAAGGTACCGACCCTAATGAAATTGCTGCTCAGTTACAAAAAATAGGGTATGGAGATGTGGCTTTAACCATGATTACCAATCGTGGTATTAAAGTATGGCCTAATGGATTTAAAGAAACATTTTGCACCGACCATTGGCGTTGCAGGTTTAAACCCACTTCTGCCAAAACCATTACAAAAGAAGATATTATTATGCTGTTGCAAAATGCAGTAAAACAAAAAATAGATGTTATTAAAACAGAAAATTTATATGCTTTTAATGGTAAAGATACTTATTCATTAGGACAAGGACAATAATTACACTAAAAAACAATCGGTAACTATGACTATACAATTAATTCAAGGCGATTTTGAGCATACAGAAGCACTAGACTTATTAACACAAATGATTCAGGTTAAAATAAAGTACCATGAAACTAAAATTAATGGCCACCTGAATGAAGAGGATATAAAGTTTAGAGAAGGAAAAATTAAGAAGCTGCAAGATGAGTTAATGCAAGTACGTCAGTTTTTATCACATAAGGATAAACAAATACATATTGAGGCTAAAGTAAATATGGCATGAAGATAGCAATCTTGTATTTTGTTTTAATGATTCCATTTTTCATAGCCGGA
>JAGWPI010000132.1 GCA_028877005.1 Bacteroidota bacterium
CAGGCATCCGGCAACGATTTAAATAAATTATTATTAGAATATATAATGACAGATAAAAAAGGTAATTTATATGAAGTAGCTAGTGAAATAATTAGTCACGAAGCCAAACAGGTATTGTTATAAAATTTTAAACTATGTCTTTACAAAAAAAAACAGATTCTGGTATAACTATTCAAACACTATATACCAATAAAGATATACAAGAGATAGCAGAGAATATTTCAGCAGAACTACCGGGTAAATTTCCCTTTACACGTGGTATACAAGCTAATATGTATAGAGGTAAGTTATGGACAATGCGGCAATATTCGGGCTTTTCAACGGCAGAAGAAAGTAATAAAAGGTATCATTATTTATTAGCACAAGGTGTTAGTGGCTTAAGCGTGGCATTTGATTTACCTACACAAATTGGATATGATAGTGATCATTCACTTGCAGAGGGGGAAGTAGGAAAAGTGGGTGTTGCTATTAATAGTTTAGAAGATATGGAACAATTGTTTGCCGGCATATCACTTGAAAAAGTATCCACTTCTATGACCATTAATGCAACTGGATTTATTTTATTAGCATTGTATGTAGCATTAGCCAAAAAACAAGGTGCAGATTTATCTAAAATTTCAGGCACCATACAAAATGATATTTTAAAAGAATATGCGGCAAGAGGAACTTATATTTATCCTCCTCAACCCTCTATGCGTATTATTACAGATATTTTTGAGTGGTGCGCAAAAGAATTACCTAAATGGAATACAATCTCTATTTCAGGTTACCATATTCGTGAAGCAGGCAGTACTGCAGTACAGGAAATTGCATTTACATTAAGTAACGGTAAGGCATATGTGCAAGCGGCAATAAATAAAGGATTAGATATAAATGTTTTCGGTAAGCGCCTCTCCTTCTTCTTTAATGCTCACAATAACTTATTTGAAGAAGTAGCCAAATTCAGAGCTGCACGTCGTATGTGGGCTACCATTATGCAATCACTCGGTGCCACAGACGAAAAAGCCATGATGCTTCGTTTTCATACACAAACTGGTGGTAGTACACTTACAGCGCAACAGCCCATCAATAATATTAGCCGAGTTACTTTACAAACAGTTGCGGCAGTATTAGGCGGAACACAAAGTTTACACACAAACGGATATGATGAGGCATTGAGTTTACCAACTGAAGAAGCCGCAAGAACAGCTTTAAGAACCCAACAAATTGTTGCATTTGAGAGTGGTATTGCAGATACGGTTGACCCACTTGCTGGGAGCTATTTTGTTGAATCATTAACTGAGGAAATAGAAAAAAAAGCTTGGGAACTTATACAACAAATTGATGCAATGGGAGGAAGTGTGGCAGCCATAGAAACTGGTTTTATTCAAAATGAAATAGCAAAAAGTGCTTATAAATATCAACAAGAAATTGAGTCAGGAGAAAAAATAATTGTTGGCGTTAATCAATTTATACAAGCAGAAGATACCCCTATTCCAGGATTCAAAATTGATGATAACATACGTCTCATTCAAATAAATAAACTAACCCGCCTAAAGGAAAATCGAAATACAGCCGAAGTTGCAAGATGCCTCTCAAATATTGAAAAAGCGGCTATAGAAAATCTGAATTTAATGCCTTTTGTTATTGAAGCAGTAGAGCACTATTGCACTTTAGGAGAAATTGCAGATTCATTAAGAAAAGTATTTGGTGAATTTAAATAGTTTTAAATAGAATTGATATTTGTTAAAAAATAGACATGATTTTATGCTTGGCTAAGCATTTATTTTTAAGTTGACTGTAATTATCATAAATTGATTTTTGTAAAATAGAGTAAGCATATGCAAGAAGGTTTGTTCAAATAGTAGTTTAGTAATTAAATATTACTGCTATGCACTTTTTACAATATTTATTCACACAATAAAATTATTTATGATTTATCAAAATCAATTTATTCATCATGTATATTTTTGGTTAAAAGAACCTGAAAATAAAAATGCAAATCATTTATTGTATAAGGGTTTACTTGCGCTAAGTAAGGTGCCGCAAATTAAAAGTTTTCATATTGGTGTGCCTGCAAATACAAACAGAAGCGTAATAGAAAAGGGCTATCAATTTTCATGGTTAGCTATTTTTGATAATATAACAGATGAAGAAATATATCAAACCCATCCTATCCACTTAGAATTTATTAAAACATGTAGCCATTTGTGGGAAAGAGTGATAGTATTTGACTCTGTGCAACCGGAATAAATTTAATTAAGCAACAACTATAGATGTATAACATTTACATTGAGACCATTATTTATCATGTTTTTTCATCACTATAATTCCAATTACTTAATAATTTTTATATGAAGAAAGTGATTATTACTAGTATTTTTTTAGTAACTAGTATTATAATTTTTGCATTTTCAAAAAAGGAAGCCAAAGTTTTAATATTCAGTAAAACAATGGGTTATCATCATGAATCTATTGCAGCAGGCATTAAAGCCATTCAAAAATTAGGAAAAGAAAATCATTTTATAGTTGATACAACTACCAACAGTAACGCATTTACAGAACAAAACTTAAAGCAATATAAGGCAGTTATTTTTTTAAGCACTACAGGTACTGTATTAGATGATCAACAAAAAAAAGCTTTTCAGCATTTCATTCAACAGGGTGGCGGCTTTGTAGGTGTGCATGCTGCAACTGATACAGAATATGATTGGCCATGGTATAATAAATTGGTTGGCGCTTACTTCAAAAGTCATCCTGTTCAACAAAATGCCACATTAAATGTAGTTGATAAAAAATTCATTGCTACCAAAAATTTGCCTCCTACTTGGAATCGTTGGGATGAATGGTATAATTTCAAAGATACACATTGGGATAGTGTTCATGCATTAATAACCATTAATGAAAATAGTTACCATGGGGGCGAAAACGGAGCTTTTCATCCAATGAGTTGGTATCACTCATTTGATGGTGGCAGGGCCTTTTATACAGCATTGGGGCATACCGATGCATCATATAGTGACCCATTATTTCTTGGACATTTATTAGGTGGTATTTTATATGCAATGCACCAAAAGTCATAAAAATTTTTATACTATATTGTGCAACATTAAAATACCATTAAAATAGTGCATCTAGTATCAATATTTTGATATTGTAATGCAATAATTATATATATATATGAGTGTTGCTTCAAAAAAAACAGAGAAAAAATGGTTTTATCCATTATTAGCTTTTATGCATGATAGTAGATCTATTGGTGTTATTCTACTTTCTTGTACTGCTATATCTTTAATTTTGAGTAATATTCCCAATATTGGTGCAAATTATGTGCAAGCTTGGCATTTTCATTTCAATGGTACAGAAGCACACAGCTTTACTATATTAGGCATTCATTTACCCAATTCTCCACTTTTATTTATCAATGATTTTTTAATGGCCTTCTTTTTCTTTTTAGCAGGAATGGAAATAAAAAGAGAGGTTGTTAAGGGTGAATTAAATACACTAAGAAAAGCAATACTTCCTTCTTTAGGGGCTGTTGGCGGTATGTTAATTCCGGCCATTTTATTCATTCAATTTAATAGAGATACGTCTTATATGAGCGGGTGGGCTATTCCCACCGCAACAGATATTGCATTTTCATTAGGAATTGCCTCTTTATTAGGCAATAAAGTTCCTGTAAACTTAAAAATATTTTTAACAGCTTTAGCAATTATTGATGATTTAGGAGCCATTTTAGTAATTGCATTATTTTACGGAGGAAAATTAAAATTAATATATTTATTGGCGTGTGCAATAATGATAATTGCTTTATGGTGGTTACAACGCATTCAAAAAAAATTTGGTTGGCTGCACATTGTTATAGGCGTTTTATTATGGTATTTTATGTTTAATTCCGGTATTCATGCTACAGTTGCAGGTGTAGTATTTGCATTTTTTATTCCAATTAAGGACATTGTTAATTTTGAAGTTAAATTACATATACCAGTTTATTTTGTTATTATTCCCATTTTTGCTCTGGCAAATACTTCCATTATTTTCCCGAGTGAACTTTCTACAGCTCTAGATAGCTCATTAAGTTGGGGTATTATTGCCGGATTAGTAATTGGAAAACCATTAGGCATTTGTGGGGTTTGCTACATTTTAGTAAAAAGAGGATGGGCTGTTTTACCTGCAAAAGTAAATTGGAATCATATGATAGGGGCTGGTATGTTGGCAGGAATAGGATTTACCATGAGTATTTTTATTGCAACTTTGGCTTTTAAAACCACTGTTGAGCAAGATATTGCAAAAATATCTGTTCTACTAGCTTCATTAATAGCCATGTTGTTGGGCTATTTTTGGCTTAAAATAAACAGCAAACCTGTGCTAACAAAAAATAAATAATTTATTTACTTACTAAGCTAACAATTATAGCACGCCTTTGGTAGTTGGTAAATAATTACTAAATGGGTCTCTTTTAATAGCCATTTTAATGGCTTTAGCAAATGCTTTAAAAATAGCCTCAATTTTATGATGCTCATTTTCGCCAATACAAGAAATATTCAGATTGCATTTAGCAGCATCAGAAAATGACTTAAAGAAATGAAAAAACATTTCAGTAGGCATATCACCAATTTTTTCCCTTTTGAACACTGCATCCCAAACCAACCAGCTTCTTCCACCAAAATCAATTAATACTTTTGCTGAAGCTTCATCCATAGGCAAAGCAAAACCATATCTTTCCATACCTTTTTTATCTTGTAATGCTGTAGCAAATGCTTCACCTAAAGCAATCCCTGTATCTTCAATAGTATGGTGTTCGTCAATATGTAAATCACCTTTAGCCAAAATTTTCAAATCTATTTTTCCATGTCTGGCTACCTGATCTAACATATGATTAAAAAATCCAATTCCTGTATCTATTTCTGAATGGCCATTGCCATCTAGATTCAATTCTATAAAAATATTGGTTTCATTTGTTTGACGCTGGTGTGTTATTTTCCTGTTTTTTAATTTTAAAAAAGTATATATTTCACTCCAATTTAATGTTTTTAGAGCAATAACGGAGTTTAACTCTGCAATACTATTTTGCACTTCAGCTCCGCCCAGAGTCTCATCCTGATTTAACCAGATAGCATTGCATCCTAAGTTTTTAGCCAACTGAACATCAGTTATTCTATCACCTATGACATAAGAACTTGCCAAATCGTATATATTAGAATCCATATACTTTGTTAACATACCGGTACCGGGTTTTCTAGTAATTGCCTGTTCTTCCGGTAAGGTTTTATCTATGTGCACAGCAGAAAAAATAATTCCTTCCTGTTTTAAACATTCCATAACAAAATTTTGAACAGGCCAAAAACTAGATTCAGGAAAATTTTGGGTGCCTAATCCATCCTGATTGGTTACCATAACCAATTCAAAATCTAATTCAGCGGCAATTAATCCTAAATAACGAAAAATATGTGGATAGAAATGTAATTTTTCAAAGCTATCAATTTGATAAGTTGGTGGTGCTTCGTTAATAATGGTTCCATCCCTATCAATAAAAAGTACTTTTTTCATGCAACTGAATAGTAAACTTAAAATAAATTAATTTTTTTGTCTAATAGCTTTTACCTCAGAGGGAATAACAGCCGAAGCTTTATTACCAAAACTATTTCTAATAAATGTAAGAACATCTGCAATTTGCTGATCAGTTAAATCATTATGCGGTGCCATGTTATTTGAATAATAATCACCATCAATAGCCACCCTATCAGTCATACCATGCAAAACAATTGAAATTAAAGTTGTTTTATTGCCCAATACATAACTGGTCTGAATAAGGGGAGGATTCATATTAGGTACACCCCCACCATCTGCCATATGGCAGGGTAAACATACTTTATTATACACTTTTTCGCCCCTCTGAATAGAAGCTTTTATTCCATTATTTTGATTTGGAGGAATAGCAGCTATAATCAACCACAATAAAAAAAATCCACTAACTATGAAATTTATTTTTTTAATCATACAATCTGCTTTAAATATTATGTATTGATTAACTACTTCACTCAAACAAATTCAAACACGCTGAAAAGAGTTTATTTACCTGTATAAATAATTCTATAAATAGCACCTTTATTGTCACCTGTTACATATATTGAGCCATCGGGGCCTTGCGCCAAACCACATGGACGATGTGCATTTCTGGCAGAGGTAATAGGTGCTTTACCTGCAAAACCATTAGCAAATACTTCCCATTCACCCGATGGTTTACCATTTTTAAAGGGCACAAATACAACATAATAACCTTCTTGTGGCAGAGGAGCTCTATTCCAACTGCCATGAAAAGCAATAAAAGCACCATGTTTATATTTTTCAGGAAACATATTGCCGGTATAAAATAATAATCCGTCCGGTGCTAAATGGCCTGGGAAAGCTATAACAGGATTGATTGCATCTTCACCTGCAGTTTTTTTACCATCTCCCCCATATTCCGGTGCTAATATTTTTTTGTGTTGAAATTGATCATAATAAATGTAAGGCCAACCGGCATTATCGCCTTTATGAATTTCATACATGCACTCTGCAGGCAATTCAGCACTTTGCTGTACGGTATACAAATTAGGCCAATTATCATGTAACTGATCCCGTCCATGTTGCATTACAAATAGTGTATTAGTTTGTGTATTCCAATCTAGGCCAACCACATTTCTTAATCCGCTGGCATAATGTACTCCATTTCCATAAGTTTGATGAAGTTGGTCTACTTTAAATTGCCATATACCACCTGCTGAATCTAAGATAGGGCAAGGTTTCATACCCGGACTTTCTGGTACCCTATCTTGTACCTGACAAGAATTTGAATAAGCACCAATATTTACATATAGATTTCCATCATTATCTAATGTAATAGATTTAGATTCATGTTCACGCCTATTTAATAATCCATAAACAATTTCTTCGGGCTTATTAGGGGTAATTACTTCATGTTGATTATTCAATTTATAACGATACACATTTTCATCCGATGAGGCATATAGATAACCATTTTTTAAAGCTAATCCAGTACCTATATAATCACCAAAACCCATTCCTTCATCTACCCTTCCATCTCCATTATTATCTTTTAACAAATAAATGCCATTCCCATTATATAAACGGGCTAATTTCACATAAATGTAACCTTCCGGTGTAACAGCAATGTGCCTAGGCTTACCATAAGCATCTGTAACTTTCAAGGCACCAAAGCCTTTGGGTAATATTAGTCCTGCATTATCCTGATCGGGAATAATGGGATTGTTTTTTGTCTTAGTCGAATCTTTAAATGAAGTAGTATGTGCTTGGACCATAGCAGAAGACAACACGACAATCGAAAGCATTAAAATGAAATTTTTCATAAAAATATATTTAAATAATATTATAAATTTCAAGAAAATGAAAAGTAGTCTTATTAATACAGTATTGAAATAGAAGTTAAAGATAAATAAACAATTTAGTATTGTATCCAAAATTTGACATTACTCAATTGCGGCTAAAGCATCCACTAATAAAGTATTTTCAGTTTCTGTACCAATTGTAATTCGCAAGCAACCCTCACATAATTGTACATTACTTCTGTCACGAACCACAATACCCTTTGTTAATAAATAATTATACACAGAAGGGGCATTTTTTACTTGTACAAGTAAAAAATTTGCATCAGAAGGATATACTTTTTCTATTACAGGAATTTGTTGAAAAACTTTTGCTAGTGCCTCACGCATTGCCACAATTTCTTTAATCATATCATTTACCATACCTACTTCCTGCAAAGCCTCAACAGCTAAATCTTGTGTTACTTGGTTAATATTATATGGCGGCTTAACTTTATCCATAATTTCAATGATTGCTTCTTGGGCAAAAGCCATTCCTAATCTTAACCCCGCTAAACCCCATGCCTTACTAAAGGTTTGTAGAATTATAAGATTAGGATAATCCATCAACTCTTGAATAAAAGATTTTTGCCGTGAAAAATTGATATATGCTTCATCTATTACCACAATGCCATTAAAATTATTGAGAATAGTTTCTATATCTGCTCGGTTTAATGAATTGCCCGTAGGATTATTAGGAGAGCAAAGCCAAATAATTTTAGTATGAACATCTACCAAATTTTCCAGATGTATGGTATCTAATTGAAAATTTGATGTTAATGGTGATCTTCTAACTTCAATATTGTTAATGGTGGCAGAAACCTCATACATGCCATAGGTTGGCGGACAAATGATTACATTATCAATACCAGGCTCACAAAATATTCTAAATAAAATATCAATACATTCATCACTTCCATTACCTAAAAATATTTGTGTTGCCGGAACAGACTTTACCGAGCTAATAACAGATTTTAATTTTTTTTGATGCGGATCGGGATAACGATTATACCACTTTAGCAGTGGAGAACCTAAACTATTTTCATTGGCATCCAAAAAAACAGATGCATTACCACTAAATTCATCTCTGGCAGAAGCATATGGTTTTAATGAAGCTATATTTTTACGAATTAATTGTTGAAGTGAAAATGACATATTATATTTTTTTATTGCAAAGTATTTAATCTAATTTCAACCGCATATTTGTGTGCATCTAAGCCTTCTGCAGATGCCATTGTAGCTACCGTTGGCCCTATCTGTAATAATCCTTGTGGTGTAAGTTGTTGAAAAGTTATTTTCTTCATAAAAGAATCAACACTTACACCACTATATGCCTTTGCAAATCCATTGGTAGGCAGTGTGTGATTGGTGCCACTAGCATAGTCACCCACACTCTCAGGAGAATAAGCACCCAAAAAAACAGACCCTGCGTTCGTTATTTGTTCAGCTATATACTCTGGATTTTCGCAATGAATAATTAAATGTTCAGCAGCATATGTATTGACTAGTGCAATAGCATCTTCCATTTTAGACAATACAATACATTTACTATTCAATAAGGATTTTTCAGCTAAGTTTCTTCGTGGTAATTGTTTTACTTGATTGTCAATAGCCTCTAATACCAATTGAACCAATGGAAAATGAGTGGTAACCAGTAATACCTGACTATCTGGTCCATGTTCAGCCTGAGATAATAAATCCGCTGCAATAAATGCAGGATTTGCAGTTGCATCAGCCAAAACACAAACTTCACTGGGACCTGCAGGCATATCAATTGCAATTCCATCTTGTTGAATGAATTGTTTAGCTGCGGTTACATATTGATTACCGGGGCCAAAAATTTTGTATACCTGTGGAACACTTTCTGTACCATAAGCCATTGCCGCAATTGCTTGTACCCCGCCAATGCTAAAAACCGAATAAATGCCTAATAAAGATGCAGTATATAAAATAACTTCATCAACGGTACCATCTTTGCGAGGTGGTGTACATACCACTATTTCTTTACAGCCTGCAATTTTAGCCGGAATAGCCAACATAAGTAATGTTGAAAATAAAGGGGCAGAGCCACCGGGTATATATAAGCCAACCTTTTCAATGGCAACGCCTTTTCGCCAGCACAATACCCCCGGCATGGTTTCGATTTTTTGAATAGTTGGAACTTGTTGTTCGTGAAATGAAGTAATATTTTTAGCAGCTTGTTGTATAGCCTTCTTTAAATGATCTGAAATAGATGATCCTGCATTTGTAATAGTAGAAGCTGGAACCATCAGAGTATCCAATACCACTTTATCGATTGATTGGGTAAATGAACGCACGGCATTATCACCATGTTGTTGCACTTCAAATAAAATATTTTTTACAACTGTTTTCAACCCCGAACTGTCCATAATAGGTCGCTGCAATAATTCTTTCCAATTCGATGTAGAAGGGTTATTAATAACTTGCATATATATTGTTTAAATAATCATTTTTTCAATAGGCACTACTAATATACCTTGTGCTCCTGCATTTTTTAATTGTTCTATAATTTCCCAAAACTCACTTTCACTTAAAACACTATGCACACTGCTCCAACCCTCTTCGGCTAAAGGTAAAACAGTAGGGCTTTTCATGCCAGGTAATAGGGCAATAATATCTTTTAGTTTATGATTAGGAGCATTCAATAATATATATTTATTATTTTTAGCTTTCTTCACAGATTGTATCCGAAACAATAATTTATTAAGTAATTGTTGCTTGCTTAGCGGCAAGTGCTCATTTTGAACTAACACAGCTTGAGAGTTAAGTATTACTTCTGATTCGGCCAATCCATTCATAAACAAAGTGGAACCACTACTTACCAAATCGCATATGGCATCTGCTAAACCAATACCAGGTGCAATTTCAACACTTCCACTAATTTCATGAATTTCTGCTGAAATATTTTTTTGCAATAAATAATTTTGCAATAAAATTGGATAACTAGTAGCTATTCGCTTACCTTCTAAATATTCCGGTCCGGCATAAACATCACCTTTTTTTACTGCAATAGAAAGACGGCATTTACCAAAACCGAGTTTTTCTACCACAGTAATTTTTTTGTTTTTTTCATACACTACATTTTCTCCAACAAATCCTATATCTGCAACTGCATCTTCTACATATTGAGGTATATCATCATCTCTTAAAAAGAATACTTCAATCGGGAAATTGCTGGCCTCTGTTTTTAATTTGTTTACACCATTAGTAATGTCAATGCCACATTCCTTTAAAAGTTTCATGGAATCATCATGCAATCTTCCGCTTTTTTGAATAGCCAATTTTAATTTTTCGTTTTGCATATTATTTTTTTATTTCTTCAATAATTACCAAATAAAAAAAGCTTACCGGAGTAAGCTTTTAATGTTATGGTAGAAATAAACACAATACATCATCTGCTTACCGAATGTGCAGTATGTGATGATGAACATGTTTAGTTATAGACTTCATTGTAATAATTTTATGCAAATTTATAGGTTTAATGTAATTATGAAAATTATTTTTTGGAAAATGGATGTATTCATTTTAAATAAAAATCATTATGATAAAAAAGGATGATAATTGCTAAAATAAAAATATTATAACAATTAAATTCCATTCATAATTGTAACTTTATAAAAAAATATTAGTTTATGAAAGCAAATATTGGAATA
>JAGWPI010000133.1 GCA_028877005.1 Bacteroidota bacterium
ACAAAGAGTTGTGTGCCGCTACACTTAAACCAATTGAACCGCAGACTTGTGCAATTTCCTGAATAATGGCACTATACTCAAAATATCCCAAACCAGCACCACCATATATTTCAGGTACTAATACACCCATTAAACCTAATTTACCCATTTCTTTGAACAAATGCACAGGAAATTCTTGCAATTCGTCCCACTCCATAACATGTGGTAAAATATACTGTTTGGCAAAATCCTTGGCTGTTTGTGCTACTTGTTCTGTTAATTCATGCTGCTTAAATTCCATACAACTAAAATACTAACTAATGTTAGTTTACAAATGTAGCAGTTTTTTTTATTTTACCAAGAAAATTATTGAGTACTACAAAATTGTTTGATTTGTTGCATTTGTTCTGCACTCAAGAAAGGGATTGCTTGCAAGTCGTTTACCGATTGAAAATGCCCTTTTTGTTGCCGAAGAATAAGAATTGCTTTAGCAACTTTTTCAGGAATGAAAGGGTGGTGTAATAAGGCAAATGGTGAGGCTGTATTAAGATTTAATTTAGGCATTTGCTGTGGTGTAATAAAAACATAGGGCTTTATTGCAGTAAATAATGAATCAGAAATACCCGGCACTTGTAATAATTGTTCGGGTTGCACAAAGCCTTCTAATTTATCTCTATAATGTACAATCTGATAAGCCAATAGTGGGGTAATACCCGGAATATTTCTAAATGCTGCAGCATCTGCATCATTTAATTCTACAGGTATTAAAGAAAGATTTTTATCTAACTGATTGGCATTTTTTGCATGATAAACATCAGATATATGTATATATGGAATTAAAGCATTTGCTTCTTCTGTTGTTAAACCCCATAATTTACGAATATCTTCCGGTTTAAAGAATCGCCCACCCTTTTGCCGGTAATGTAAAAGCGTTTGAATGATTTTTGGCCTTAAACCTATTTGCATTAATCCTATAGAATCTATAGTATTTGGATTAAAGGCAAACAAATGTAACTGCTTTGTAACAGGCCCATCATCAGGTAATTCTGATACATCCGTTTGTATGTTTAAATAACTTTCGGCTGCAGGCAATTCCTGCACAGTAATTGGAGCAGGCACTTTACTAAAAAAATAAGGCAAACTTAAGAGCACCATTACACAAAAAAGTAAAAACACAATACCTACAATTTGCCGATTTGAAAAATATAAATACTGATTCTTCATGGTATGAATAGAAACGGGTTAAGGAAAATAATTACACAATAAAATAAAAAATTATGTAAAAAAATAAAAAAATTATACATAGCATACCAAACCATCATAACTTAAAGACATGTGCGATGGTAACTGTTGATTAACCATTGCATGCATACCCAACTGATGACTAATATGGGTAAAATAAACTTCAGGTATGCACAATTCATTGGCTAAATCAATAGCTTCTTGTAAACTATAATGCGAGATATGTGGTTCTTGCCTCAGTGCATTTAAAACCAGTACAGCAGAGCCCCTTATTTTTTCTTTTTCTTGATCATCTATTTTATTGGCATCAGTAATGTAGGTAAAATTACCAATCCGAAAGCCTACCACGGGCATTTTTAAATGCCATACCCAAATAGGTTGTATGTGTAATGAATGTATTTGAAAGGGCGTGTGATTCACCAAATGTAAATCAATACGCGGTACACCCGGATAAGCATTTTCTGCAAAAGCATAATAAAAATCGCGCTGTAAAACTTCGGCAGTTAAGGTGTTGGCATATACCGGCAAATTAGTATGTTGTATATAGTTATAAGCTCTAACATCATCTAAACCTGCAATATGATCTTTATGTGGATGGGTAAATAATATAGCATCTAACCTACGATTATTGATACGCAACATTTGATATCTAAAATCGGGTGTTGTATCAATAACCAAGGTTGTACCGTCCTGCAGTGATTCAACAAGAACACTACTTCTAAGTCGCTTGTCTTTTTTATCGGTTGAATTACAGACAGCACAATCACAGCCTATCATAGGAACACCTGTGCTAGTGCCTGTACCTAAAAAGGTTATTTTTAAAAGAGGTTTTTTCACAATATCAAAAGTATCCTAATTCTATGAATAAAAAAAGGATGCAACTTATAGCTACATCCCTTTTTTATACTAAATGATTAAAATTAAGCGGGATCAATCAACTTGGCATTTTTAATAATATTATCGTACAATAATTGACTCTCATGGGTCAGCTTATCATAATCAATGGCTACTTGTGGAATTATATCGAGCAGTGTATTGATTCGTCCTTCTATATCGAGATATTTATTCAACACCACTACTTTTTTAGACTCCAACAAACACCAACCACTTTGAAAGGTGCCGCGTTCATAGCGCACCACATAATCAGATTGCCCTAAAATATCACTCAACTTATCCAATGTGCTTTGCGTTAATTTCATAATTAGCATACATTAGGTTAATGAGTGCAAAATTACTAATGAAGTAACAAGCTACATCATTGACTTATCCACATTACAATTGATAGCTAATTGTAATAAATAGTTGACGGGGTGCAATAGGTGTAACACTATAATTATCGTGTACTAAATAATTTAAACTATTAAAAACATTAGACACTTTAGCTTGAGTAGATATTTTTTTATAAGTATAACCTGTAGAAATATCTACTGTAGTAAACCCAGAAAGCGGTATTAGCCTACTACCCAGTATAGTTTGCCCAACCAGATTGTTATATCCACCATAGCGGGCACCTGTGTAAAAACCGGAAGCACCAATTTTAAAACCTTTTAAGACACTATTTGTGAAGGTATAAAAAACACTGGCATTGGCTGTATAACGTGGTGCATTTACCAAGGGTTCGCCTTCAATATTAGAGCCTTTTGTACCGGAAGTATGTGTAAACTGTATATTATTGTAAGCAAAACCGGTAATAAAATAAAGGTTTTTAGTAAAATTGCCATTTAAACCTAATTCTACACCATCACTGGTTGTTTCACCACTTAACATTTTTATATTCGAATTAGTATTGGGTGTTATGCCATCAGCTAAATAAATTGCTTGCTGTGCTAAATTGCTATTAATAATTTTATACACACTCATAGTGGCAGATAGTTTTCCGTTAGCAAAATTATTTTTTGCCCCTACTTCATATTGGTGAATGATAGAGGCTTTTAAAGGATTACCAAAAACATCTACCCCGGTATTGGCAGTAAAATTATTGGCATAACTGGCATAAAAAGAAAGGTTAGATGCAGGCTGATAAATAATACCCAACTTGGGTGAAAGCACTTGGTAGGTAGCAGTTGCAGCTGAACCTTTTACTGTAATAGCACCTCGATTATTATTTGCAGTACTATCAATAGTGGTTTGTACATTGGCCTGATAGCTATATCGCACACCGGCAAATAGTTTTATTTGTTGTGTAACTGTAATTAAATCTTGTACATATATACCGGCTCTATATGAAGGCGCAGTAGTGGTAGCTAATTGTATGGCGTTTGGTATATCTGTTCTTTGCACATATTGAAATGGATTTAATAAGTTGATGGTATCATATGTTTTTAATATTAAACCATTGTTATTATAAATAGCAAAGGCATCGGTTTTAGTAATAATGCTTGTATAATCAACTCCTGCTAGAAAATGGTTAGAAATATTTTTTAATTTGAATTTTCCTTCCAAATTAACCTGACCTGCAACATCGGTTTCAATGCTATGTGCTCTTGCCAATGGTCTGGCAATGATACCGTTAACTGAAGCTGTGTTTAAATTACCTACTCCATAAGAGTTAACATCAGTATGTTGAAAAGAGCCCATACCAGTTAAAGAAAACTGTTTGTTAATAACATGCTTAAAAGTGGCAGATGCACCCATTTGCAGCACATTATTATAAGCCCAGGCAACATTTTGATAACGAGAGCGTGGGATAGCATTGGTTAATACCCTACCACTGTCTAACAAACCCACGCCGGGATCGGGTGTTATTTGTGCATTCAAATATTCACCCGATAACAACAAAGATGTTTTATCATTTATTTTATACAACAAAGATGGATTTACATAATTACGAATGGTTTTAACAACATCACGATAACTACGATCATTTTCATAACTGCCTACCACCCTAAATGCTATCTTTTTAGAAAGAGGACCATATAAATCTAAAACAGGTTTATATTGCTGATTACTACCCATGAGAAAAGAAACAGATCCGCCCCAATTGAATTGGGGTTTTTTGGTAATCATATCAATAATTAACCCACTAGATGAACTACCATATAAAAATGCAGAACTTCCTTTAATAATTTCAACAGATTCTAGTGAAGCTGTTTCAGGCATACCCGCAATATTGTAAGGCAATCCATTTTTAAAAATACTACCACCACCAGCTCCACCGTTAATACCAATAATATAGCCTCGGGCACCATATGTTTCATTAACACCATAACGTGTTTGAACCAATGAAACACCGGGTGCATTTTTTACTATATCGCCTAATCTGATGGCTTGCTGGTCATGAATTACTTCATTAGAAATTATTGCAGTTGCCAATGGTAAATCTTTATCCGGAATATTGATTTTAGCAATGCTTAATCGCTGACGTATATTTTTAATTTCAATGTCTGATAATTGGCGCTCTGTCATTTTTAACTGGAAGGAAAGTGACAATTTTACATTATCATTCACAACAACATATTTTCGAATAGTTTCATGCCCAATAAAGATAATTGCAATTTCATAAGTGCCTTTGGGTATTCCTCTTAATTCAAAATAGCCGTTTTCATCAGTTATAGCAGTTCTGTTTCTATGTTCATTTTTTAAATGTACAGTAACACCTTCAGCAGGTTCATTATCTGAGGTAACAATTTTACCACTAATAACACCTATGCCATTATCTTCATTATTTGCAATAGCCGTATACGCAAAAAAAAGAGTTATTAACCCGAACAAAAAAAATTTTAAAATATAATTTCCTTTCATAAACATGTAATTTTTTGCGAAGTTGAAAGCTTAACTAAAAAATTACATGCCGTTTTGGGAAAACCAATTTATAGAATCGGGAAATTATTCGTTGCAAAAAAGGAGATAATAAACTTTACTTACTCACCATTTTAACAATAGGTACTATTATTTCTTCCAAGCTAATGCCACCATGCTGAAAGGTATTTTTAAAATAGTTGGCGAAATAATTGTAGTTATTAGGGTAACATAAATACTCATCTTCTTTTGCAAAAATAAAAGAAGAATTAACGGTGGGTACCGGCAAACCGGCCATGCGCGGATCTTTAAAGGCCAATACCTCTTTAGGATTGTAATCTAAATTTCTTCCATGTTTATAACGCAAGTTTGTGGTAGTTTGTTTATCGCCAATCACTTTACAGGGTACTTTTACCCGAACGCTACCATGATCGGTAGAGAGAATGAGTTTAACATTTTTTCCTACAATTTTTTTTAGTGCTTGATGCAGAGCACTATGCTCAAACCAACTTTTGGTTATGCTTCGGTAGCTAGCTTCATCGGCAGCCAATTCTTTTAAAACTTCCATTTCTGTTCGTGCATGACTAAGCATATCTACAAAATTATATACAATAATATTCAAATCATTCCCTAGCATATTATGAATATTATTCACTAATTGCAATCCATCGGTATGGCTTAATATTTTTGTATAGCTGATTTTTAAATCGTCTTTCTTCAATCTTTTTAATAAAGCATTCAAAAAAACCTCTTCATATAAATTCTTTCCACCCTGTTCATCATCATTTTTCCATTGTTCCGGAAATTGTTTTTCAATATCAACAGGCAACATTCCACTAAAGATGGCATTGCGACTGTATTGTGTGGCAGTAGGCAATATGGAGTAATATATTTCATCTTCTAAAATTCTAAAATTTTCTGCAAATATGGGTTGTATAGCTTTCCACTGATCGAAACGAAGATTATCGATTAAAATAAAGAAGAGTGGTATTCCTTTTTCTATATGCGGCAATACTTTAAACTGCATTAAATAATGACTCATAATAGGCGTTTCGGCAGTAGTGGGTTTTATCCATTCTGCATAATGTTTAGCAATAAATTTTGCAAATTCAGCATTGGCCTCCTGTTTCTGCGATACCAAAATTTCTCGCATTTCTGCACTGTCTGTTTTTTCCATTTCTAATTCCCAGTAAACTAATTTCTTATATATTTCTGCCCATTCTTTATAGTCGGGGTTGTTATTAAAGGCCATAAACAATTCTCTAAATTGTTGTTGATAAGCCGAAGTTGTCTTTTCAGATATTAATCGCTTATTATCTATTATTTTTTTCAGGCATAGCAACACCTGATTAGGATTAACAGGCTTAAGCAAATAATCGGTAATTTGGCTTCCAATTGCATCATCCATTAAACGTTCAGTTTCATTTTTTGTAATTAAAACAACTGGGATAGCAGGATGTAATGCTTTTATTTTAGCAAGTGTTTCTAAACCGGTTATACCGGGCATAGATTCATCTAAAAAAACAATATCTACTAAGTTTTTCTCTAAAAAATGCAAAGCTTCAAAACCACTTGCAAAACTTTTTATATGATATCCTTTGCTTTCTAAAAACATAATTTGCGACTGTAAGCTTTCAATTTCATCATCAGCCCAAAGTATTGTAACAGGTTCCATAGCTTTTTTCTTTAAATTACTTGTTGTGTGCAAATAACAGGCCAGTAGTATAATGAAGCAGCCTATATATTTCAGAACTATCAAAAATATTCTATAGCACTACAAATAGTACATTTGTAAGTTGCTTTAACAAACCAACAACAAGCATGAAAGCTACTCAAAAAATTATTAATGACCCTGTATATGGTTTTATTACCATCAATCATCCGTTAATTTTTAACATTATTAGCCATCCCTACTTTCAACGTTTGAGGCGTATTCATCAAATGGCATTGGCTTATTTGGTATATCCCGGAGCAGTACATACCCGCTTACATCATGCACTTGGGGCATACCATTTAATGTGTAATGCGCTTGCCGAATTAAAAACGAAGGGCATACATATTACAGAGGAAGAAGATATAGCGGCCAAAGCTGCCATTTTGTTACATGATATTGGGCATGGTCCATTTTCGCATGCATTAGAAAATCAATTAATTAAATCTGTTCATCATGAAACTATTAGTATAGCGCTAATGCAAAAAATGAATAAACAATTTAATGGTCAATTAGACATGGCTATTGATATTTTTACCGGCAAGTATCACAAACCGTTTTTGCACCAACTAATCAGTAGCCAACTTGATGTAGACAGAATGGACTATTTAACCCGTGATAGTTTTTTTACCGGAGTAAGCGAAGGGGTAATTGGTTATGATAGAATTATTAAAATGCTAACGGTACATAATGGTGATTTAATGGTAGAAGAGAAAGGAATATATAGCATTGAAAAATTTTTGGTTGCTCGACGACAAATGTACTGGCAAGTTTACTTGCATAAAACCGTTTTAAGTGCTGAAAAAATGCTGGTACATATTTTAGAAAGGGTTCGTTTTTTAATTGCTGCCGGCAATAATAGTTTTAAAACCGGTGGTATATTAGATGAATTTTTGTATGAATCTACTACTACAATTACCGATGAAATTTTAAACCTTTTTTGCCGTTTAGATGATGTAGACATTTCTTTTGCAATTAAAACTTGGGCAGGGCATCCGGATTTTGTTGTAAACAGATTATGTAACAAATTGTTAAACCGCCAATTGCTTAAAATTAAATTAGATACAAAGGCGTTTACACAAACATTCATTGCAGAAAAAATAGCGGAAGCCGCTAATTATTTACAAATATCAGAACAAGATGCGGCCAACTTTGTATTTACGGGAGAAGCTGTAAATACCATGTATAAACCCAATGATGAAAATATTAAAATTTTATTCAAAAATGGAGAGGTAAAAGATATTTCTGCAATTGATAACCCGTTAATTCATCAAACTATTTCTTCACCCATCAAAAAATTTTACATTTGCACATTAATGTAAGGGAAGAAATAAGAAAAAAGATAAACAGATATGCAATTTACTGCTGCTCAAATAGCTCTATTAATTGATGGACAGGTAGAAGGGGATGCTACTGTGGCTGTAACCTCATTTGGCAAAATTGAAGAAGCCAAACCTGGGCAGCTATCTTTTTTGGCAAATCCTAAATATGAAGATTTCTTATACCAAACCCAGGCGTCTATTATTATTGTAAATCAAAACCAAGCGCTAAAACAACCCATCAATGCCACACTAATAAGAGTATCAGATGCATATGCTGCTTTTGCAGCTTTATTAACCAAATATCAAAAACTGGTTACAGAACAATTAAATGGTATAGAACAGCCATCTTTTATTGCCCCATCTGCTCAATTGGGAAAAAATGTTTATGTAGCCGCTTTTGTTTATATTGGTAAAAATGCCAAAATTGGAAATTGTGTAAAATTGTTTCCGGGCGTAGTTATTGGCGACTACGTTACTGTTGATGATAATACCATTTTACACGCCGGCGTAAAAGTGTACAACCATTGCCAAATTGGAAAAAATGTTACCATACATGCCGGAACTATTATTGGTGGTGATGGATTTGGGTTTGCACCACTAAATGATGGCACTTACCAAAAAATACCACAAATAGGCAATGTTATTATTGAAGATAATGTTGAAATTGGTTCAAATGCTACCATTGATAGAGCCACCATTGGCTCAACCATTATTCGCTCAGGCGCCAAATTAGATAACCTAATACAAATTGCACACAATGTTGAAATTGGGCACCATACTGTAATTGCCGCCCAAGCAGGGGTAAGTGGCAGTACAAAAATTGGCAATCATGTAATGGTGGGTGGGCAAGCCGGCATTGTAGGGCATTTAACCATTGCAGATGGCAGTAAAATAAATGCGCAAAGTGGCGTAAGTAAAGCTATTAAACAACCCAATAGTGTTGTTACCGGTTCACCTGCTTATGAGTATACTGCCGCCTTAAGAAGTCAGGCTGCAACAAGAAAACTACCCATCTTAGAAAAGAAGGTAATGGAGTTAGAAAAAATGGTTAAGCAACTGCTTGCTGAAAGAGTTACCCCATAATCTTGCCTTTCTACCCATATTCGACTTATTTTTGCATAAATTATAACAATTCAGGAAAATGGCAACATGAACAAATGGTGAATTTTGTTGCCTGTTAAAACCAATAAGGAATGGATCAAAACTTTAATCCGGATAAACAACACACCCTTAGTAAAAGCATTAGCATAAAAGGAACGGGCTTACACACGGGCATTTTAGTGGAAATGAATTTAAAACCTGCTAACCCTGGTTTTGGCATACAATTTCAAAGAACCGACTTACCGGGGCAACCCATTATTAAAGCCGACTGCGATTTGGTAACAGATACATCACGCGGCACTACTTTACAAGTGGGCGAAGCTAAGGTAAGCACTGTTGAACATATTTTAGCTGCCTTAGTAGGTATGGGCATCGATAATGTTTTAATAGAAATTAATGGGCCTGAAATACCTATTATGGATGGCAGCTCAGCTCCTTTTATTCAGTTTATTGAAGAAGCCGGGGTGGCAGAACAAGATGCCGCTAAAGCATGGTATAGTATTGATGAAAATATATACCTGTATGACGAAAAGAAAAGAGTTGAAATGGTAGCAATGCCTGCCATTGATTACCAAATAACCACTTTAATCGATTTTAATAGCCCCGTACTTGGTACCCAACATGCAGGATTAAAATCTATCAAAGATTTTAAAACAGAAATTGCTCCCTGCCGAACCTTTGTTTTTTTGCATGAATTAGAAATGCTTTTAGATAATAATCTTATTAAAGGTGGAGACATTAATAATGCCATAGTAGTAGTTGATAAGCCTTTAATAGACGGTGAAATGGAACGATTGGCCAAAACTTTTAAACGCGAAAAAATTGAAGTTAAAAGTGAAGGATACTTAAATAATTTAGAATTACGCTTTCCAAATGAGCCGGCCCGGCATAAATTATTAGACGTGGTAGGCGATTTGGCTTTAATAGGGTATCCCATAAAAGCACGAATTATAGCTAATAGGCCAGGGCATAGCACCAATGTGGAATTTGCCAAAAAAATAAAGCAATACATCAAAAAAAATAAACACGTTAAAGATGTTCCGGTGTACAATCCTGCTGCCCCCTCAATCTTTAACTTACAACGTATTGAAAAAACTTTACCTCATCGATTCCCCTTTTTATTGGTTGATAAAATTATTGAACTTACCGATACACACATAGTTGGGGTAAAAAATGTAACATTTAATGAATGGTTCTTTCAGGGCCACTTCCCCAATAACCCCGTTATGCCGGGTGTATTGCAGATAGAAGCACTAGCCCAAACTGGGGGTATTCTTTGTATTAATACCCTGCCGGAAGGGGACTATGATACATATTTTCTGAAAATTGATAATTGCAAATTCAAACAAAAGGTATTACCGGGCGATACCATGATTTTAAAAATGGAGTTCATTAGCCCTATTAGAAGAGGCATCTGCGAAATGAAAGGTATAGTATATGTTGGCGGAAAAGTGGCAACCGAAGCTAATTTGGTAGCCCAATTGGTAAAACGCAATTAATCCTTAAACTATTCCTAATATTTCTATTTTTGTACCGGCTGTTAAACAATGGCCTATTTTTTAAAGTCTATTCCGCCATGCAAAATGGAATAGCCCAAATCAATAAATCAAAGCGGATGACACATCCCTACACCTACATAGATCCCAATGCTAAAATAGCAGCGAATGTTAAAATTGACCCTTTTACGGTAATACATGGCGATGTTCAAATTGGTGAAGGAACCTGGATAGGCAGTAATGTTACCATTATGGATGGTACCCGTATTGGCAAAAATTGTAGAATTTTTCCCGGTGCTGTTCTTGGCGCTATCCCGCAAGATTTAAAATACAATGGAGAAAAAACAACGGTTGAAGTGGGCGACCATACCACTATTCGCGAATTTGTAACCATTAACAGGGGCACAGCCGATAAGTGGAAAACCACCGTTGGTAGTCATTGCCTAATCATGGCATATAGCCATATTGCCCACGATTGTAAAATCGGTAATCATTGTATTCTCAGTAATAGTGTTCAGGTAGCTGGCCATGTTGTAATGGGCGATTGGGCTTGGATTGCAGGCGTTAGTGCAGTGCATCAGTTTGTTCAAATTGGTCAACATGCCTATATAGCCGGCGGTAGCTTAGTTAGCAAAGATGTGCCCCCTTATATAAAAGCAGTTCGTAATCCATTAAGTTACGGCGGTGTTAATAGTGTAGGATTAAAAAGAAGAGGTTTTGAATTAGAAAAAATTAATCATATTATAGATATCTATCGCATTATTTTCAATAAAGGTTTTAATACTTCGCAAGCATTAGCATTTATAGAAGAAGAATTACCTGCAAGCGACGAAAGAGACGAAATTGTTACATTTATCCGAGAAAGCGGCAGAGGCATCATTAAAAAATTTGCTTCCGGCGTAAGTGATGAAGATTAATTACATTATCTACGCTATTGGCTTACACATGACCATTGAACTACAAAATGCGGGCAAAAAATTTAATCGAGACTGGATTTTCAGGCATATAAACTTTTGTTTTAAAGCCGGAAGTTCTACTGCAATAACAGGCCCTAATGGTAGTGGTAAAAGTACTTTGCTACAAGCCATTGCTTTGGCAATTAGGGTAAATGAAGGAAAATGTTTATGGTTTCAAGATAATGGCAAGCTTATTCAAGAAGATGAAGCAAACCGATATCTTTCAATTGTTGCACCTTATTTAGAAGTAATTGAAGAAATGACTGCAACAGAATTTCTACAATTCCATGCCCAATTTAAACCTTTGCTTCCTCAACTTACTATTGCGGAAATTTTAGAACATATTGGCTTATCCGGGGCTGCCCATAAACAAATACGCTATTACAGTAGTGGAATGGTGCAAAGGATAAAATTAGCACAAGCTATTTTTTCTAATACCCCGGTATTACTTTTAGATGAGCCCTGT
>JAGWPI010000134.1 GCA_028877005.1 Bacteroidota bacterium
ATCATAATTATAATTATGCGTCATTACTACTATCGCAGTTCTTTCATCTACTTTTAATTGATTAACAACATCTAACGGCTTACCAATAATAATTGATTTGGCCATTGGAAACCGTAGTTGTGTAGCATGGGTTTTTCTTCCATCAGCCACTATCACATCCCATCCCAACAGACTGGCCATTTGTGCCAATGGTATAGCGTCATTTCCTGCACCTACAATAAGCAACTGAATATTGGGTGGCAATGCCTGTATAAAAAACCGGTGTATTTCATTTTGCCATGTTATATCAACATGCTCAGAAATATTTGTTGCATTGACGCGGTTGATGGATGTGGAAAGTTGGGTTTGAATTGGTGTTGGCAACTCATCCAAAGCATTAGTACCAAAGTGATGAATGCCATTTAATGTATACCCACAAATTAATAGTGTTGGTTTTCTATCGGCAATGGCATTGCGTAAACTGGATATAGGATTATTATTGTCTGAGGCATTGAGTGGTAAAGGTTCAAACAAAATAGAAACAATACCATTACAACCTAATTGAATGCCCAATTTAGCATCATCTTCATCTGTGGTATCATATATAACAACTTTCTTTTTATTTTGATGAATTGCTAATAAAGCTTTTTTCAAAGCATCACCTTCCAAACAACCGCCACTAATAGCCCCTGTTAATACACCTGTTTCATTCACCAACATACGAGCTCCTGGTCTACGGTAAGATGAGCCCTCCACGTGCACTACTGTTGCCAATGCGGTTTGTTGCTTCAAGTAACAAGCAGTATTGTAGGCAACAATAATATCGTTTATTTCTTTCATGCCACATTATGTTATTCAACTTAATCACGCAAATGATTTACTTGTTCCGGTGTAACCATTCCCTTTAACTTATTTCCCCAACTATTTCTGGTATAATTTAAAATATCGGCAATTTGTTCACTGGATAAATAATCTTGTGCCGGCATAATGTTATTATAAGTTACGCCATTAACTATTATTGTTCCATTTTGCCCTTTTAGTACTACATTAATTAAATCAGCAATAGGGCGTTGCATAAAATTTGATTTAGCCAATGGTGGAAAAACGCCTTCTTGGCCTTTGCCATCTTCCATATGGCAGTTTTGACAGTATAAAGCATAAGCATCTTTACCTCTGGCAATACTTTCCTTCAATGTTTTATCCTGCTGAAATGAGAATGCTAAAAAACCAAGCGTTAACAAAGCCGCGCTACTGATAATTTTTTTCATGATTCAAAAAAGGTAAGTCTTAAGTTAAACAATATTATTAATATCGAATGGTAGTTTTCTAATTCGTTTGCCTGTAGCAGCATAAATAGCATTACACAAAGCCGGCGCAAAAGGCGGTAACCCCGGTTCGCCAACGCCTTTAATTTTAGGGCCGCCATTGGCTATAATATGCACTTCAACAGGGGGCATTTCATTAATACGTACAATGGGGTTGTTGTTAAAGTTGTTTTGAACTGTTTGGCCATTATTAAAAGTAATACCATTTTTAATAGCTGCACTCAATGCCATTACGGCGGCACCTTGTACTTGTGCCTCTACTGTATCAGGATTAACAACAGTGCCTAAGTCAATCACCGCATAGGCTTTTTCTATTTTAATGCCATTCCCTTTCTTAGATACTTCTACAACATATCCTGCCAAGCCTGCAAAAAACTCCCATTGCGCAATACCTCTACCCCATCCTTTGGGTAAAGGCGTATCCCATTTAGATACTTCTTTTAATTTTTGCATCAAAGTTTTAGTATCTGTATCTTTTGTAAGCATAGACATTCTAAAAGCAAGGGGGTCTTGCTTAGCAGCTACAGCCATTTCATCCAAGAAACATTCATGCGCAAAAGCTAAAGTTGTACTTGTTACAGCACGCCATGCGGCCAAGGGTACCGGCATATAATGAAATACGAATAAGTTTTTCATATTCGGAATTTCATACTTTTGTTCACTTATGCCTTCAGTCATAGTACCATTAGACTTTGTTTTATCGTGTGTTTTATTGCCATCTAAAGTTGGGGCAATAACTTTATGCTGAAAGGCAATCGGTTTTCCTGTATTATCCAATGCACCTTTAAAAGCAGAAAAGGTCATTGGTCTAAATGGCCCCATTTTTGTATCATCTTCTCGCGTCCATAATGATTTTACCGGTTTGCCTATTTTTTTGCTAAGTTCAATGGCTTCTTCTACATAATCCGGATATAATCTCCTACCAAAACCGCCTCCGCTGAACAATACATGAATGGTGATATTATCTTCCTGTATATTGTATTTTTTTGTGAATTGATCCATAATACGGCCAGGTACTTGTGTAGAGGCCCATATTTCAATTTTATTACCATCATACCAATTACAAACACAGTTCATTGGTTCAATAGCTGAATGTGACACTACCGGTGTTTCATAAAAAGCTTCCAGTTTTATGGGAGCTTCAGCAAAGGCTTTATCAAAATCGCCAATCTGGTGGTCAATAGCGCCCTCTTCTTTTGCTGCATCTCTTAAACTTTGAGTAAAATTGGTGGTATTAAACGCTTCATTTCCATCATAATCCCAGGTTACCTTCAGTGCTTTTCTACCTTGCAAAGCTGCCCAATAGTTTTCAGCCAAAACTGCCACGCCTACTGAGTGATGCCCATTGATATCGCGTTCACAGGTTTCTATTCCTATAACACCCTTTATTTTTTTGGTAGCACTATCGTCATACTTTACCAATTTTCCACCAAACACAGGGCAACGTTCAATAGAGGCGTATACCATGCCGGGTACTTTTACATCAATACCAAATACCGCTTTACCGGTAGATTTAAGGGGTACATCAGGACGAGGATAGCGCTTGCCCAATATTTTAAAATCTTTTGGATTCTTTAATGTTGGATTTTTAGGTACTTCTAATTTTGCAGCAGCAGCAGCTACATCGCCATAGCCCAATGTTTTACCCGATGGTTGATGAATAATTTTGGCATTATCTGCATAACATTCATTTACCGGTACCGCCCATTGTTGAGCAGCAGCCATCAATAACATTTCTTTAGCGGCCGCACCAATTTGGCGCATTTGTATATAGCTGGTTCTTACCGAAGCACTACCGCCGGCAAATTGCCCATTGCCATATTTTTTTTGTCCACCTGTTTGTTGAATTGTTACGCCATCTAATGGCACTTCTAACTCCTCGGCAATAAGAGAAGGAACCGACTGAAAAACACCTTGTCCAATTTCCGGACGCGGGTTCATTAATGTAATTTGTCCGGTGGGCTCAATAATAACAAAAGGTGATAAATCATATCCCGAACCGGTTAATTCATGTAAATCCTGCTGTTTTTTTAAATAAGCATGGGTAATTTTTTCTATTACTGATTCCCCATTCGTTTTAAGTGAGAGGCCAATCATTAGGCCTGTACCTGTAAAGCCGGATAATTTCAGGAATTGGCGGCGATGTATGGTTGAAGTAGACTCAGACATATATTCGTTTTTAATAGATTAAGCATGCATGATTTCTGACGCCCGATGAATAGCAGAGCGGATGCGTTGATAGGTTCCACAACGACAAAGATTACCCATCATGGCAGCATCAATATCTGCATCGGTAGGTTTCGGTTTGTTTTTTAATAAGGCAGTAGCACTCATAATTTGACCCGATTGGCAATAGCCACACTGTGGCACCTGTAGTTCAATCCATGCTTTTTGAACTGCCTGCCCAATTGTATTTTCCTCCAATCCTTCTATTGTAGTAATATTTTTGCCTACTGCTGCAGCTACCGGAAAGCTACACGACCTAACGGGACTCCCATTTACATGTACCGTACATGCGCCACATTGTGCAATTCCGCAACCAAACTTGGTACCTGTTAAATCTACATAATCCCTTATAGCCCATAACAAAGGCATGTCGGGAGCAACATCCAATGTATAGGCTTTGCTGTTAATGTTTAAAGTAATCATGCTTTACTTTTTTTAAATGGAAAGATGAAATAATGGCAATAAAAGCCCATTAGTACATTACTATGAAAATGTGCAAACCTAAAGGCCTTTGTTGAAAACATAAATTTACGCAAAACAAATCCTAAACAAAACATTTGTTGGCTTGTTTAACAGTAATTAAAAAAATGGAAAAACAATAAGAAAATACAAAGATTACCCCAATTTTAGTAGTAGAACGTTTATGCGCTTAAAAATGTTACAGTATTTTTTAAATTTTTCTTGATGATTTATTAACGAAGTATTAGAGGGCTATCTTACAATCATAAGGTAGTTTTGCCAAATAGTTATTATTAAAAGGCGGAATAATTAAATATTAAAACAAATTACATATTTATTATTTTGTCAGAAATTATAAAAATTGAATGCGCAAAACACAAAAAATTGAATTTTTAAAAAAATTATCTACATAAATTGGATGATTTTTTGTTTTTCTATTATTGATATTTATTTTGGACATCATAAAAAAATTGCTTTAAAACATTGATTATTAAATATTTACAAAAATAAATTGAGTTTGGATATCCTATATGGTGGTAAATATTGGTTTGATATTTTAAAAGTAATTTTGCAATTTTACCATGCATAGAGAAAACAAGAGAGAACTTATTGTAAGATTTTTCATATGGCAAGCAATCGTTAGAGGCTGTTCTGTTTCTACAGAATAGCCTTTTTTTTGGAACAAAGCTTTTATTGTAACCTTTTTCAGGAAGGGTCAACTAAAATTTCAATTTTTTCAGGTGTCGTTGTACTTCTCGTTCAACTTGCTCAAAATCGGGTAGTTCTTTTATTTGCGCACTCATAGAGCTTTTCCATCTGCCTTTGTATTATGGCAATCTTTCATCTAATTTTTTCGGAAAATCAGTGTAGAGTAAATCCTTGCTTTTGCATTTGGCGTAGTATGCAGATGCATAATAATCGGCATTCAGTAATGTAAAATCTAAGTCCTCCGAAAAACGGTCATGTTCAAAAATAAACTTTCTTTAAAACTGTTCCACCTATAAAAACGGTTGTCTTTGAAATTTGCTCATGTTTAGCAATACCAAACAGAATGCATGAAAGGATGTAACCCTTTTCAATCTGCTGGTCAAGAACGTCAACTGCACTTGCTTTAGAATCGGGCAGCGCTTTGTAAGCCAAGGAATAGTCAAAGCAATGCCTATTTTGTTTATTAAAATAGGACAAAAGTTCATTTGATTGCGTTGAAATGTATTGATGCTTCATAGTAACAATGTCAGGATGAGCCTGACAATAGAGATATGAAACATCATTTTTTAACAGTTTTTGGGTAGAAATGGCCCTTTGGCTTATACGGCAATTAATCCCGCTCATGCGGGACTCTAACCAACTGAGCCATCATCCCTTCTAATGCTATCGTGTTATCAATAAGTCTTTGCAACAATTTTCGACTCTTCTGCCGCTTTATCCATCGCTCTGTCTTAATGGCTAATTGCTTGTCTCTCCCACAACTAAACAAAGCCTCCATTCTCCATGGTCGATATTTTGAAGTATACGTATTTTTACCCTCCACCGTATTGTGCACTTCTAACCGAGCACTAGGATTACTCGTATATCCTATATAATATTTATCGTGTTGCTCTGAATATAAAATGTATACGTAATAATACAATTCCATATCATACAGAAAGGTTGCCTAATAAAGACAACCTTTCTTTTGCTCCCGAAGCTGGACTTGAACCAGCGACCCTCTGATTAATCCCGCTCATGCGGGACTCTAACCAACTGAGCCATCATCCCTTCTAATGCTATCGTGTTATCAATAAGTCTTTGCAACAATTTTCGACTCTTCTGCCGCTTTATCCATCGCTCTGTCTTAATGGCTAATTG
>JAGWPI010000135.1 GCA_028877005.1 Bacteroidota bacterium
CCACATTAGCAAATACAACATATACAATTGGATTGGTTGCAGGATTAAAAATCAATACTACCCAACTGCCTTTTGGATGTTGCATTTGTTGTGGGCAATACACTATAAAAAACCAAGTAATAAATATGTTTAAAACAATTCCGGAAATTTTTACAAATGCAAATTTTAAAGGTCTTTCCTCTTGTCGTAGTTTGGCAAAAGGAATGGTTGATAATGCATCTAAACTAATAACAAAAACACTTAACTGTATAATGGCAGGGAAATTGGTTAATCCGGTTACACTACCTAATATGGATTGATTCATCCATAAAATTCCCGAAAACAAAATGGTTGTAAATAAGATGGACAATGATGCAGTATCATAAATAATTGCTTTATTTTCTTCTTTAGAAGAAAAACGAAAATAAGCCGTTTCAAAACCATACGTAAACACAACATTTAAAATGGGTATAGCAGCATATATTAAGCCCATTTTGCCATAGTCGCTGGTATTGGCCAGTCCATATGTTAATAATGGTGTTAACAGGTAATTAATAAACCGGGCGGCAATAGAACTTACGCCATACCACATGGTTTGTCCGGCTAATTTTTTTATACTGCTCAATAGTTATACAATTTATTGGGCGCTAAAATAACAAATAGCTTACACTATGCAGGCAGGTTTAGTAAATAGTTGATAAGATAATTGTTAATGTAAATGTATAAATGGCGGTGTAATGGTATATCCCGGCGGAGCAAATCTAGGATCTTTTAAAAAAGTGCTATCGGTTAATGTATATAAAAAAGCAGTTAATTGTCCTATTTCATAATTAGATAAATTTAATTTGTTTTTTAATAAACTATCGGTAGTAGGACCAACTATCATATTTTTTCTGTAATGATCAAATACATTGATGAGAAAAAAAAACCGACCATCATGTCCATAAGGTTCTGTTACTGCTACATTTCTTAGACTGGGTACTCTAAATTTCAGTGAATCGGCAGGATCACCTGTAATCTTCATTCTTCCCATATCTTGTAACACATCATCTATAGGTAATCCGGTATTGCGATAAGAAAAATCGGTAAAAAAGGGTTCTTTGTGGCATGATGCGCATTTTTGTTTAAAAATGGCATATCCTAAACTTTCTGGCAAGTTAAAACTAGCTTCACCACGCATTACCTTATCGTATTTACTGTTGCTACTTACCAGCATTAATTCAAATTGGCTAAGCGCCTGCATAATGCGTTTGGTATTAATTTCTTTAGACCCAAATGCATTTTTAAAAAGAATGGGATAATCGGGATCGGCATTTAATTTTTTAATGATATTAGGAATGGTTTCGGCCATTTCATTTGGAGCAGTAATAGGAGCTAAAGGTTGTGCATCTAAATGATTAATACCACCATCCCACATAAATGCTTTTTGCCAAGCTAAATTTTGCAATGCCGGTGCATTACGGGTGGTTAATGAATTATTATATCCATGACTTAAATTATGATCGTATGTGGCAAATGCGGCAAATTGCTGGTGGCAACTGGCACAAGGAAAATTGCCATCTTTACTTAAACGACCATCGTAAAAAAGTTTTTTCCCTAACTCAAATCCTTCTACCGTTAATGGATTTTCTTTAAAATTATAAACAGGCTGTGGCCATCCGGCAGGTACGATAAATTGTAGCGGTGTGGGCTTGCTGCTTTCTATAGTAAAACCGGTTGCTACTACTACAAACAGTATAATGGTAATGATGGTAAACTGCCATTTCATGTTTAATTACTCATTTCCTACATTTAACAATTATTCAACCTTAATAAGGTGAAACATTTGTGCATAATTATCTGCTATTTGTTGTGCTAATTTCCCAGGTGAATGACAAATTGGATTTATTTGAATGGAAAGGGGTGTTTTTCCGCTAAACCAAGATAAAACATTTGCCCCTATTTCAATTTGGTGCACTTCTTTATTTTGATTGTTAATGGTTAGTGTAACAATACGTATCGCATTTTCTGCTTTTTTATACCCACCAATATGGTAAGTAACATAATGTGCGGGTGCTTTAGATACCGGTGAATTGCCTTCTAATTTAGCAAAAATATAGCCTGTATTCCAGGTCCAAAACATACCCAACATAGGGTCTAAAGTACCCGTTTGTACGCCGCTTACATTTTTAACACTATCTACACCAATCGTAAATTGAATAGCAGTTATTATTTGTGGCTTTACAGGTAATTGTATATTGAGTGATGCAGTATCAGATGCATTTATTAAATAATATGCATTATTCAAATTAGTAGTATGACCTTTCGCATCTATTAACTGAATATGGCTTACATAAAAGAGAAAATTACGGAACGTTATGGGCTCATTCAATGCAGTATAATAAGTGCTATCGCCTAAAACCAATGCTTTATTACCGGCAATAGGTATAAATTTTAATTGCAGGTATTGCGCAAGCAATAAGTGTTGACTGCCCACAAACATGATTACCAAAATAATTTTATTTATTAATTTTTTCATTTACACTATATCATTAGGTCTAAATTTTTTTCGCATTAATTTTATTTTTGCTCTACTATGTTTTGCTACTTCCTTATGTTGTTTTGAGGCTGCAGTGGGTACAGATGCAATACGTGCTTTTTTCTTCTTCAATGCCGCTTCTATCCAATTTTGCATTTTGTGAATAACAATAGCTTTATTTTCCAACTGTGTTCGTGCTTGTTGCGATTTTACTAATAAATACCCATCTTTAGTAATTTTGTTTTGCAATTGCCTATTAATTTGTTTTTTTTGTTCCTCTGTAAATAAAGCAGATTGCATTACCGGCCACCTTCCTACTACCATAGTTTCTACTTTGTTTACATGCTGTCCACCTTTACCACCACTACGTGCTGTTGAAAAAATAATTTCGTTCTGAATATTTATCTTCATACTTATGTAAAGTTAAAGTTTAAATTTCAACCATTATGCGTATCGTTATACAACGCGTTTCACAAGCAATTGTAACAGTTAATCAACAAACAGTGGGGTCAATACAAAAAGGGTTATTAGTATTTGCCGGTATTGAAGCTAGCGATAGTAAAGAAGATATTATTTGGCTCAGTAACAAAATAGTGCAATTACGTATTTTTAATGATGCAAATGGATTAATGAATAAAAGCATTAAAGACATTGATGGTGACATTTTATTGATTAGTCAGTTTACCCTACATGCTGCTACTAAAAAAGGCAATAGACCCTCATTTATTAAAGCAGCAAAGCCCGAAATAGCCTTACCTATTTATGAACAAATGATTATTGCACTTGAAAATGACTTAGGAAAAAAAATTGAAAAAGGTATTTTTGGAGCCGACATGAAAGTAGCTTTGACAAATGATGGGCCAGTAACTATTTTTATAGATTCAAAGAATAAAGAATAATTAATTTATTTATATATAGAAGCATGTTAAAAGACATCGGCAACCGCTCCGATTTACAATTATTAATGGAAACTTTTTATGCTAAAGCATTAAAAGATGAACTAATACAACATTACTTCAATGATGTTGCTAAAATAAATATGGAAAAACATTTACCCATCATTGTAGATTTTTGGGAATCTGTTTTATTTGAAACACCTATTTATAAAGGGAATGTTATGGCGGTACACCAACAACTTCATCAGCAATCACCATTTGTACAAGCACATTTTAATCAATGGTTGTTATTATTTCAACAAACAACAGACGATTTATTTGCAGGAGATATGGCAGAAAAAATAAAACAAAGAGCATACTCTATTGCCACTGTTATTTCTTTAAAAACCATTTATAAAACTTAAACAAAAAAGTATGACCATCGCCGAAGCACAACTACAAGTAGATGAATGGATTACGACCATAGGTGTTCGTTATTTTAATGAGCTTACCAATCTGGGTATATTAATGGAAGAAGTAGGTGAGTTAAGCCGCATTATGGTTCGCAAATATGGAGAACAATCTTTTAAAGCAACTGAAAAAAATGATTCACTTGCCGATGAAATGGCCGATGTATTATGGGTACTGATTTGCCTTGCTAACCAAACCGGCGTTAATCTTACAGATGCTTTGCAAAAAAACATAGAAAAAAAAACGAAGCGTGATAGCAACAGACACATAAATAACCCAAAATTAAACCCCTAAAACAAACCATTGTTTATTGAAAAAAAGGGGTATTTCTCTCAAAGAACATTGGCATACAGTTATATTTGCAGATTATGAGTACGCAACAAGAAAATAACTTTCAGGCAATTATTGCACATGCCAAAGAGTATGGCTTTGTGTTTCCCAG
>JAGWPI010000136.1 GCA_028877005.1 Bacteroidota bacterium
CTTAGGTGGAATTATTTAGTAAGTTTTGGATTGGTAATGGGCGCAGTTTATTTTGCATTTAAAAAATAATCTAGTGCTTTGCATTTATCCAAATATTTTAAAAGAGAATGTTATTTTAATATAACTTGTGCAATTCTTCCATTGCTTCCTGCCAAAAAAATATTTTTATTCGGTATAATGCAAATGGTATGAAATGATGCATGACTGATTGGTTTCCAATGTAATCCATTATCCAAACTAATATCTACACCCGAGGTGCCACAACAAAGCCATATTGTACCTTTAATGTGCTTAACACAAGAGCGATAGCCATTTGGTGCCTGAATGGGTGTTTTAATTTGCAAATTTGGCTCTAAGGTTACTATTGCTGCATTGCCTGTGGTAATGGTATCTTCCATAAAATCACCTCCTACAATTAAGCATGTATTTTTAAAACAGTCAATTGAGTTGGCACCTTGAGAAAACTTTCCCTGCAATAAGGGTAAATTAAAACACATGGGTTGTTGTGTATACAATTTAGATGCTGTACCTCCGGTTACCATCCAAATTTTATTTGAATTAGTAACAAAAATATTACTGTTACTAGAGGCAAAAAATGCTTCCCCCAATTCAAAATCCGGCAAACCAGTGTGTTGTATTTCCCAATGATTACCTTCATCTTTGGTATGAATCATAAATGGATGATTACTTAATACAGGATCACCAATTACCCAACCTTCATGCTTATTTAAAAAGAATAATGCGTCTAGAAACATTCCTTTTGTACTATCTGTAAAAACAGTCTTCCAATGTAAACCTCCATCCGTTGTTTTTAATAATAATGCCGGTGTACCTACTGCCATAATTATTGCTTCTTTTTCATTCCATGCATATATGGCTCTAAAATCTTTTGTTGCATAGTTATCTACCATTAACCAGTGCCAACTCAAACCTCCATCTGTACTTTTGGCTACTTGTCCGTTACTGCCAGCTGCCCAAATAATATTTTTCCCTACTGCACTTAAACTTCTAATTGATGTAGATGTGTTACCGTGGTTCATCATAATTAGTTGCTGACTGCATACTATTTTTGAAGTAAATAAAATACATCCTATAAAAAACAATTGGCAGCATTTCATTTTATTACAATTTTGTAAGCAGAAAAATAATCTAAAATATTGAAAATATGACGCCTTATTGGATGAGTAGAACCAATTTATTATTAGGAGAAAATGCAATTAGCCTGCTACAATCAAAGAAAATATTATTGGTGGGTTTAGGGGGTGTAGGGGGAATTTGTGCTGAAATGTTAGTGAGGGCTGGCATTGGCAATATAACCATTATTGATAATGACAAAGTAGATGCTAGTAATATTAACCGTCAGTTAATTGCTCTGCATTCTACTATTGAGTATCCTAAAACACATTTATGGCAGCAGCGTTTACTAGATATTAATCCTGATTTGCAAATAGAAATACATCAATTATTTATTGATAAATTATGGACACAGGCGTTTCTTATCCCTGATAAATTTGATTATGTGATTGATTGTATTGATACATTAACACCCAAAGTGTTTTTATTACAGCATTGCTATCGCCTAAAAATACCTATAGTAAGTTCAATGGGTGCGGGTGGAAAAATAAAGCCTGATGCTGTTAGAATTAGCGATATATCTGCAACTTATGAATGTGATTTAGCAAAATATGTTAGAAAAAAATTAAGGAAAGAAAAAATTTATTCTGGAATTAAAGTTGTATTCAGCCCGGAATCAATTATTGAAGGAAGTTTGCTAGTAACAGAAAAAGCTAAACCTAAAAAATCTATTATCGGTACCATTAGTTACATGCCTGCTATTTTTGGATGTATGCTTGCAAGTGTAGTTATTAGAGATTTATTAGGCATTTCTGTTGATTAATAAAGCAAAAAAGGAAGTATTGTTTCTTCCCATTGTTCATGAATTTGTAGAATTGGGTTTATGTAATCTATAAATGCATCTAAATTTTTTTCAAATAAATTTTCTGAATTGGGTATGCCCAACAGTTTATCTAAATGATGAGAACCGTCTGGATTTACATGGGTAACATAATGTTGCCATTTAAATTGCTGAGCATGCAGGTCTTTGACTATTTTGATAAGTACCAAGCCCATAAAAACCGGATGAAATTTTTCTCTATTAAATATTTTTAATTCAATTCCATTGCATATTTCGCCTGCATATTTACTTGAAGAGGGAGTAAATTGGGTGGGAACCATTTGTAAAATGTTTGCAAAAAGTTTATTCATTAACATGGCTATTTTTTCTGATTGCATCCAAGGTGCACCGGCAGCAAAAAATGAATAAGGGGTTCCTCTTCCTTCTGAAATGTTCGTTGCTTCTAACAACGCCGTACCCGCATAACATAAAGCAGCTTCAAAATTTTGAATAGCAGGAGATGTAGGTTCAAATGCTAATCCCCAATCTGTTTGATAAGTATTTCTATCGTAATTTTTTATTGGAATTACTGTTAGTGGTGCATTTATTTGTAAATTACAGTTAAAATATTGTGCTAATTCACCTAATGTGCAGCTATGCCGAATTGGCATGGCCCATCTCCCAATAAATGAAGCGCAGGAATGTTGGAGGATTGGGCCTTCCGCCAAATCCAACTTTCCTGAAATGGGGTTGGGTCTATCTGTAATTATAATAGGAATTTGCCATTTCGCGGCAGCCTCCAGTATATAGCTTAAAGTCCATAAATAAGTATAAAATCTTGCCCCCACATCCGGAATATCAAATAAAAATAGCTCAATATCTTGTAAATCTTCAGCATCGGGTTGCAATTTTTTTCCGTATAAGCTGATAATTGGCAAACCGGTAAGTGCATCATAGCCATCATGTATAAATGTTCCATCTGCACCTGTTACTGCTAATCCATGTTCCGGTGAAAATAATTTTACAATATTAAAATTATTTTCAATTAGTGCTTGTCTGGATGAAATACCCGTAATGGTTTTAGCAGCATTGTTGGTTACTAACCCAATTCGTTGCGTTTTCCATTGGTAATGGTTGCTAAGTAATACATCAATGCCTGCTTGGAGAATCATATCTCTATTTCATACATTAAAAAAAATTTAATGCCACTTTCAAATATTCAACTACATTAAAAATAATAGGGCATCTATTGTAATGCATAAAAGTAGTAAAAGTTCTTTTAGTAAAACCCGGCACATGTAAACCTGGAAATTCTTTACATCCCTGAAATCTTTGTTCATAAATACTGCATTGGTTTTGCTGTAAAAATGGGCAGGGTATGCTATTTATAAGAAGGGTGTCTGTATTGCCTTTTTCAATATAGGTATTATCAAAATCAATACGTTGCATATGCAAATGTGTAGCCACAGTGTTTGCTTCTGTTTCCGTTACATTAATCATTAAACTTTTACAACAATTACCACAATCCATGCAATTAATTAGTGGTGAAATTATTTCATTTATGGCTTGTACCTTTTCATCTACTACAATGGCATTTTGTTGTTTTAGAAAATCAATAAAGCGTTGATTATCTGTATGATAAGCATTTGCTAAAATAGCAATTTGGTGAAGACTGGTTTCGATATGTTGTTGTGGCTGTGTGATTTTGTAAAATTACATCAATCAAATCTTCAAAATTGTGCGTTGCTTTCAATTTTTTATCCACAACAAAAACAAATTTTACAAAAACTAACTTTTATAAGTGCTTCATGGGCTTAGATTTGCGGTTGATAGAAGTTGGTTTAATGATTTCTGTTGATATCTTATACAGCATTGTTTCAATTTTCACTTTTTAGCATAAATTGAGCGATTGTTCTACTTTTAACGTTTCAAAATTGAGAAATATGGCAGCGGTTCAAAAAGGAAATTATACAGAAGATGATATTAAAAGTTTGGATTGGAAAGAACATATTAGGCTTCGACCTGGAATGTATATTGGTAAATTAAGTGATGGTTCAGCACCTGATGATGGTATTTATGTACTAATTAAAGAGGTGGTAGATAATTCTATTGATGAATATACCATGGGATTTGGTAAAACCATCCATATTCAAATTGACGATAAAACAGTTCATGTTCGCGATTTTGGC
>JAGWPI010000137.1 GCA_028877005.1 Bacteroidota bacterium
GAAAAGTACAATGCGCAAATAACCGCTTATTATCCTGAGGCAAACACATTGCAAAACTTTGTAACCCAAAATGGTCCCAATGCTTTTTATGCTTCGGTCGAAAACCGAAAACAATGTTGTTTCATCCGCAAAGTGGAACCCTTACAAAAGGCATTGCTGGGTAATGCAGTATGGATTACCGGTTTGCGTGCCGAACATTCGCCCGATAGAAAAGATTTACCCATCTTGGAATGGGACAGCAGTAATGCAATGATTAAATTTCATCCCATTTTACATTGGTCAACTGAAACAGTCAAAACTTTCATTCAGCAACACGATGTTCCTTATAATCCTTTGCATGACAGGGGATTTGTTAGTATTGGATGTGCACCGTGTACCAGAGCTGTAAAACCTGGTGAAGATTTTAGAGCCGGAAGATGGTGGTGGGAGGATGCCACAAAAAAAGAATGTGGTTTGCATGTACATACTGATAATACTCTTCATAGTTAGAAAATTTTAAAGTAGTTGTTATGGAAAAATATTATTTAGATCATTTAGACCAATTAGAATCGGAAGCTATTCATATTTTTAGGGAAGTTGCCGGTCAGTTCGAGAAACCGGTATTATTATTTAGTGGGGGGAAGGATTCCATTACTTTAGTTCACCTGGCTTTAAGGGCATTCAGACCGGGCAATTTTCCCTTTCCTTTATTACATATTGATACCGGACATAATTTTCCGGAAGTATTACAATTTAGAGATGCATTGGTGCATGAAATAGGTGAGCAATTAATTGTTAGAAAGGTAGAAGATACCATACGTTCTAAAAATTTATCTGAACCTAAAGGAAAATTTGCCAGCAGAAATGCCTTGCAAACCTTTACACTTTTAGATGCTATTGAAGAATTTAAGTTTGATGCATGTATTGGCGGTGCTCGTCGCGATGAAGAAAAAGCACGTGCCAAAGAAAGAATTTTTTCTGTGCGGGATGAATTTGGGCAGTGGGATCCCAAACTGCAACGTCCCGAGTTATGGAATATCTATAATGGTAAAATTCATAAAGGTGAAAATGTTCGGGTATTTCCCATTAGCAATTGGACAGAGTTAGATATCTGGAATTATATAAAGCGGCATCAGATAGCACTGCCTTCTATCTACTTTGCACATCAGCGTAAAGTAATTGAGTATGAAGGACAATTGGTTGCTATTTCGCCCTTTATTCAAATTGCAGAAGATGATTGTATTACAACAAAGCAGGTACGTTATAGAACAGTTGGAGATATGTCATGTACTGCAGCAATTGAATCAACGGCCACTAATATTGATGATATTATTGTAGAAATTATTGCCACCAAAACCAGTGAGCGTGGTGAAACCAGAATTGATGACAAGATTTCTGAAGCTGCAATGGAAGACCGTAAAAAAAATGGATATTTCTAATAATATAACCCAAAAAATAATTTATGGATATTTTGAGATTTATTACTGCAGGTAGTGTGGATGATGGTAAAAGCACATTAATTGGCAGGTTGTTGTATGATAGTAAATCTATTATGGTAGATCAGTTAATGGCCATTCAGCAACAAACCAAACACAAAGCATTGGGTGCAATTGATTTGGCATTATTGACAGATGGCTTAAGAGCTGAAAGAGAGCAAGGTATTACTATTGATGTAGCATATAAATATTTTTCAACGCCTGTAAGAAAATTTATTATTGCAGATGCACCCGGCCATGTGCAGTATACCCGCAACATGGTTACCGGGGCATCGAATGCAAATTTGATTATCATTCTCATTGATGCTCGTAATGGGGTAGTAGAGCAAACCAAACGTCATTCCATTATTGCTGCATTATTAAAAATTCCGCACGTCATAATTGCCATTAATAAAATGGATATGGTGAATTATTCAGAAGATACCTTCAATAACATTGTAATAGATTATGCCGCAGTAGCTGAGTCATTAGGATTAAATAATATTACTTATATACCTATCAGTGCCTTGAATGGTGATAATATTGTTGAAAAATCAGAATTATTAAGCTGGTATGATGGGCCATCTTTATTATCACTTTTAGAAAATATTTCCATTCATCAGGATGTAGATTTGAATATAACCCGCTTTCCTGTTCAATATGTTATACGGCCACAAAGCCCTAAATGGCACGACTATCGAGGTTATGCAGGCAAATTAATTAGTGGAGTAATTAGGCAGGGAGATGCCGTAACAGTGCTTCCGGAAGGCCTCACCACCACTATCGATTATATTGAGCTCAATGGTAAAAAAGTGAACGAAGCTTTTGCACCACAAAGTATTGTGTTACATTTGAATGACGATATTGATGTAGGCAGAGGAAATTTGATTGTTCTTTCTCATCAGTTACCAACTGTTTCTAAAGAAATTACAACTTTAATTTGTTGGATGGATGCAAAACCATTGCAAAAAGGGAACCGATATTGGCTTCAGATAAATAGTACAATGGTAAAATGTATGGTTAGCGAAATACAGTACGCTTTAGATGTAAATACATTAGAACAAAAAAATAATGTATCAAACATCGGACTGAATGAAATTGGTAAAATTGTTCTGAAAACAGCATCACCACTGGCTTTTGATAGTTATAACACACTTAGGGCAAATGGAGGTGCTATTTTAATTGACGAAGCAAGCAATGTAACTGTGGGTGCTTGTATGTTACAGTAAAATGAAAATACCGCCTAATTTATTGTAAAAATTTTGTATGCAATTATGAATGAAACTTTATTTTTAGAAAAATTATATCTGCGCAATGACAATTGTTTTCAGGTTTTTCCCGATAAAGCAGCAACGGAGAGTTTTGTATCTGATTTATTTCAAATATTATTCATTCCAAGAAATAATAGAGATGGTGGTTTGTTGGCGATACAACGTGATTATGCAGATTTAAAGGTACGCTTTCACAGTATGATTAAAGGATTTATTCAGGAAGAATTGCTTGCAGATGCCGTTATTCAACGTTTTTTTGAACAATTGCCGAAAGTGTATGAAGCACTATTGGAAGATGCATACGCCATTTTACAATCGGACCCCGCTGCACAAACTTTAGAAGAGGTATTTGTAGCCTATCCCGGTTTTTTTGCTACAGCAGTTTACCGTTTTTCGCATGTAATATGGCATTTGAATTTACAGATTTTAGGAAGAATGTTTACCGAGTTCGCCCATAGTAAAACCGGAATTGATATTCATCCCGGTGCAAAAATTGGCCATTCTTTTTCTATTGATCATGGAACCGGTGTGGTAATTGGTGAAACCACTGTACTGGGTAATCATGTTAAATTATATCAGGGGGTTACGCTTGGTGCCCTAAGTGTTGATAAAAAAGATGCAGCCACCAAAAGGCATCCTACTATTGAAGACAATGTGGTGATATATTCCGGTGCAACCATTTTAGGTGGTGATACCATTATTGGCCATGATAGTATTATAGGTGGCAATGTTTGGTTAACACAGAGTGTAGAACCATATTCGGTTGTGTATCACAAAAGTGAAATTAAAGTAAGAGACAATAATCCATTTCCTGAACCACTCAATTTTGTAATTTAATTTAATACATATACCATGAAGGCAGGCAATATATTAGCAACTATTGGAAATACACCGCATGTTCAGTTAAAAAAAATTTTTGGAACCCGACATCAGGTATGGATGAAATTGGAAAGAATGAATCCGGGTGGAAGCATTAAAGACCGGATTGCATTGGCAATGATTGAAGATGCAGAAAAAAAAGGATTGCTGCATCCGGATAGCATTATCGTGGAACCTACTTCCGGCAATACAGGTATTGGTTTGGCTATGGTTGCTGCTGTAAAAGGATACAAAGTTATTTTAGTAATGCCGGAAAGCATGAGTGTTGAGCGCCGAAAATTAATGGCATTATACGGAGCCGAATTTGTGTTAACGCCAAGAGAAAACGGTATGAAGGGTGCTATTGAGAAAGCCAATGAAATTGTCCAAAATAATGCCAATGCTTGGATGCCTCAACAATTCGATAACCCCGCAAATACAAATGTACACCATCAAATTACTGCACATGAAATTGTAGCTGATTTTCCGGATGGCATTGATTATTTGATTACGGGTGTAGGTACAGGTGGACATATTACCGGTGTTGCAGAAGTTTTGAAAGAAAAATGGCCATCCATCAAAATTTTTGCTGTTGAACCCGAATTATCACCTGTTATCAGTGGTGGTGCACCGGGGCCACATCCTTTACAAGGGCTTGGTGCAGGTTTTATTCCATCTATTCTGAATGTTAAATTATTAGATGGTGCCATTAAAGTAAGTAAAGATGATGCTTTTCATTATACGCAAAAATTGGCAAAGAAAGAAGGTATATTGGCAGGTATTTCTACAGGTGCATCATTAGCAGCCATTGCACAACAACTATCTGACATTCCGGAAAATAATGCAATCCTTACTTTTAATTACGATACAGGCGAACGTTATTTATCTGTTGAAGGATTGTTTTAAAAACATTTTTATCTCTAATCTTATTAGAGATAATTTTTTGATATTTTATCCTACTAAAAAAGTAGACTAATGAAAACTACATACAAAGGAAAAGTAATCATCATTGGTGCAGGACCGGGAGATCCAGACTTAGTTACTATAAAAGCGGTTCAATTTTTACAACAGGCCAATGTGGTATTGGTAGACAGGTTGGTAAGTGAAGCCATACTGGAACGTTATGTAAATCCACATGCAACCATCATCCCGGTAGGTAAGCAATGCCGATATGGCTTATCCACTTCGCAGGAAACCATCAATGCTTTGCTAGTGCAGTATGCAACTTCACAACCATTGGTGGTGCGATTAAAAGGAGGA
>JAGWPI010000138.1 GCA_028877005.1 Bacteroidota bacterium
AGATGGTTCAAAGAGAAATGTATTAATGATGGATGCAGATTTATTCTCTGCCACATTATATGCACTTACCGCTTTGGCTCCTTATTTAAAGAAAGGCGATATTATTTTCTTTGATGAATTTGTAGTGCCAACCCACGAATTTAAAGCCTATCAAGATTTTATTCAATCCTATTATTGCAATCTGCAGTTAATAGCAGCCGCCAACAATTATTATTTTGTAGCCTTTAAAGTACAATAAAAACAAGTTATGAAAATAATAAGGATAACTTATTGCACACGTTTTAATTTAAGGCTGGTATAGGGCGCTACAATAAGCGGAAATTTTTCTACTGTTACAAAACCAGGATCTAAGCCAAAGCCTCTTTCTTCACTTAACGATATTTCTTTTAACCAAAAATACATTTTCATAATAATACGTTCTATAAAAGGCAATTCATTATCTGAGCTAAGGTATTTTTCTAATACAATAAATTGAAAATCGCCGGCAATATTGTTCTTTTCTAAACTGGCATAGCGGCTGGTAATATTTACTTCTTTATTGGCCACTAAATCTTGCACCACTTTTTTAAACATAACATGAATGCGTTGTTCAACTCTAAAACCTAACCTAAATTCTACTCTAATAATATCATCAGCCATAATGTGTTCAACACTATATTCTGAAGTGTACGGATCGTCTAATACATCTACATGTATCAACCAATAGGTATCAGCCCTTTTAGGTTTTTTATTAAGAATGGAGTAAATAATTTTATGCTCAATTTCTTTAGGGTTATTGGCGCTGGTCATATATACCAAATGCGAAGCATATTTTGGGATAGATTCATCTTGACTTAATTCTTTTAACAATGGAATATAATGTTGCAAACGCACAAATTCAACGTATCTATTTTTAATTTTTCTACTTCTAAACCAAATGTACATAACTGAAAATAAACCTCCACCCACTAATAAGGTAACATAGCCACCATGAGGAAATTTTTCTAAATTGGCAATTAAAAAAGATACTTCAATAGTAAGATACACACTTAAATACAAATAAATCCACAATGGGAAAACCCGATGACTGACTAAATAGTTGGCAAATAAAATAGAGGTACTAATCATACACATAGTTATGGCTAAACCATAAGCAGCCTCCATGTTAGAAGATTTTTGAAAAATGAGTACAATACCTGTACATCCAATGAATAAAAGAAGGTTTACGCCCGGAATGTATAATTGTCCCTTTTCTTCTGAAGGATAATTAATTTTCATTTTAGGCCATAGGTTTAAACGTAAAGCCTCACTAATTAAAGTAAAAGAGCCCGAAATTAAAGCCTGACTGGCAATAATGGCAGCCACTGTAGCAATAATAATACCTACTAGTTTAAACCATTGTGGCATTACACCGTAAAAGGGATTAAAACCGGCATCAATCATATCAGATGTAATAAGGCCATGGTTGTGTTGCGCCAATAACCAAGCTCCTTGGCCCAGGTAATTGAGGATTAAACAAGATTTTACAAAAACCCATGATATATGGATATTCTGTTTACCGCAATGTCCTAAATCACTGTACAAAGCTTCTGCTCCGGTAGTACAAAGAAAAATGGCACCTAATATCCAAAAACCTTTGGGGTATTGGGTAAGAAGTTCAATGGCATAATGCGGACTAAAAGCCCTAAAAATGGCAATATCATCCAATAAATGGGTGGCACCTAAAACTGCTAACATACTAAACCATACAAACATAATTGGACCAAAAAAGCGACCAATAAAATTGGTGCCAAATTGTTGTACAAAGAATAATAGTGTTAAAATGCCAATAACAATGTATACAATAATGGGGTCGCCTTCTACTATTTTTAAACCCGGTAACTGTCGTAAACCTTCAATAGCAGAGGTAATGGAAATAGGTGGGGTAATAATACCGTCGGCCAGTAAAGCAGCACCACCCAACATAGCCGGATAAACCAACCATTTCTTTCTTCTGCGCACCAATGCAAACAAACTAAAAATGCCTCCTTCACCTTTGTTATCGGCTTGTAGGGTTAAAATAACATACTTAACGGTGGTTTGTAAAGTAAGGGTCCAAATAATGCAAGATAAACTGCCAATAATTAAAAGGTCGTTAATAGGCCGGTCTCTAATAACCGAGTTCAATACATATAAAGGAGAGGTGCCTATATCGCCGTAAATAATACCTAAAGCAATTAACAAACTAGCCGGCGTAACTTTACTTATGGTTTTGTTCACAGTAAAAAATTGCGTAAAAAATATTAACAAATGTATAGTAAAAATATGGAGACAAAGGGTATCTGTATCAGAAAACATCAAATCTTTTTTCGTGATTTCTTTGTAAGGTTCGCTTAATTTTGTTACCGTACTTGGCAAAAATTTGAATAAAAAAATTGATATAACCCATAAAGCGAAGCAATTTTAGTGATATATATACCCAAAATAAATACATATGCGTAGTAAAATAATCGTTTTTTTTAGTGCTATATTATTCTTTGTTCAGTACACCAACGCGCAAACAATTACTTATTCTGCGCCAGACCGAGAAGATGTGCGCAACATGAATTATGAAATTTTAGGGAAGTTAAAGGGCAATTATTTAATCTATAAAAACTTTCGGAATATTCATACAATTAGTGTGTATGATGATG
>JAGWPI010000139.1 GCA_028877005.1 Bacteroidota bacterium
CTGAAGCAAATCTGTTTTAAAATATTGGGTTATGTTAAAATGGATGAGTGGTTGATTTTATTTGATGTTTATCAATTAAAATTTCAAATAAAAAAAGCCACTTCTATTTAAGTGAAATGGCTTTTTAAAAAGGAGCTATAATATATTAGGCAGATTCTTTTTTCTTTTTGGCTGTTTTAGGAGTTAGCATTAAAAACATTCTTTTGCCTTCTAATTTCGGTAAACTTTCCGGCTGACTAATTTCAGCTAATCTTTCAGCAAATTTTAATAAAATAAGCTCTCCCCTTTCTTTAAACTGAATGGCTCTTCCTTTAAACTGAACATATGCTTTTACTTTATTACCATCCTGCAAAAATTTTTCGGCGTGCTTAGATTTGAAGTCAAAATCGTGATCGTCAGTACCTGGAGTAAAGCGAATTTCCTTCACTTCACTTTGCTTGGCATTGGCTTTCATTTCTTTTTCCTTCTTCTTTTTTTCGTAAAGAAACTTTTTGTAATCAATTACTTTACAAACCGGTGGATCTGCATTGGGAGATATTTCAACTAAATCCATTTCTTGTTCTGCAGCAATTTTCAACGCTTCCTGTAACGGATAAATACCCACGGTTACATTGTCGCCTACCAACCTTACCTGCGCTGCTCTGATTCTTTCGTTAATACGATGTTCAGGTTCCTGATGTCTTTGAAAGCGGGGATTCATTCTTCCTCCGTATCCGCCGCTGTTACTTTTAAAAGGTAATGCCATTAAAACTGGTTTGATTTAAAAATTTTAATTGTAAAAATAATGATTAAATATTGCTATTCAAGAGATTTACGTTCAGATATTTCCATTACAATATTTTTTATGAAGTCTGATACCGATATAATACCTGCATCTCCTTTACCTTGCCTACGCACAGAAAGCACGTTTTCGCTCATTTCTTTTTCGCCTACCACTAACATATAAGGAATTCGCATCATTTCGGATTCACGAATCTTCTTTCCTATTTTTTCATTCCTCTCATCAACTTGCACTCTTATGCGATGTTGCTTCAATTTTAAAGCCACTTCCTTTGCATATGGAGCAAATTTATCGCTAATTGGTAAAACAGCCACTTGTTGTGGAGCTAACCAAACAGGAAATTTACCGGCATAATGTTCTAATAAAAATCCAATAAAGCGCTCATGGGTACCTAAAGGTGCCCGATGTATGATTAGCGGGATATCAGTATCATTATTAGCTGTGGTATAGGCTAAAGAGAATTTTCTACCTGAATTAAAATCTACTTGATTAGTAGCCAATGTAAATTCACGTCCAATAGCACTCCAAATTTGTACATCAATTTTAGGGCCATAAAAAGCGGCTTCATCGGGTACTTCTATAAATGGAGTGTTGGTTTCAATGAGCACTTTGCGTACCATTTCTTCTGTTTCTAACCACAATTGCGGTTCATTTACATATTTCTGTCCTAGTTTAGCCGGATCGTGCAATGATAAGCGCATCACATATTTATCAATTCCAAATAAATTGAAATATTTTAGATACATATTGTTTACTGCCTTAAATTCTTCAGCAAACTGTTCTTTGGTACAATAAATGTGAGCATCATTCATATGTAAACAGCGCACCCGCATTAATCCAAACAATTCACCACTTTGTTCATACCTATAACAGGTACCATATTCTGCTATTCGATAAGGTAAATCGCGATAGCTTTTGGGTTCTGCGGCAAAAATTTTATGGTGATGCGGACAGTTCATGGCTTTTAAATAATATTTTTCGCCATCCATTTCCATCGGAGGAAACATACTATCAGCATAATAGGGTAAATGACCACTGGTTAAATACATACTTTCTTTGGCAATATGCGGTGTTACAACACGTTTATAACCGGCTTCTTCTTCAGTTTCTTTGGCCAATTTTTCTAATTCTTCAATAATAATTGTGCCATTGGGCATCCACAAGGGCAGGCCAGGGCCAACATCATCATCCATAGTAAAAATACTTAATTCCTTTCCAAGCTTACGATGGTCGCGCTTTTTGGCTTCTTCCAACATAGTTAGATATTCATCTAACTCCTTTTGATTAGGAAAAGTAATACCATATACTCGGGTTAGTTGTTTATTGTGCTCATCTCCTTTCCAATATGCACCAGCAATATTAGTTAGTTTAATGGCTTTTATAAAACCGGTATTGGGGATATGCGGCCCACGACATAAATCTGTAAAATTACCTTGGGTATAAAAGGTAATCTCACCATCATTTAAATTTTGCAGCAAGTCTAATTTATATTCATCTCCTTTTTCATTAAAATAAGCAATTGCTTCTGCTTTAGGAATAGCTTTTCTCTGATATGCATTAGATTGTTTGGCTAATTCATTCATTTTTTTCTCTAATGCCAGTAAATCCTCTTCGGTCATTTTTCTATCACCCAAATCCATATCATAATAAAAACCGTGGTCAATAGCAGGGCCTACCCAAAATTTAACCCCCGGAAACATACTTTCCACTGCTTCTGCCATTAAGTGGGCAGAAGAATGCCAAAAAGTTTGTTTGCCATCTGTATCATTCCATGTAAGCAATTGCAATGAAGCATCAGTCTCAATAGGCCGCGTAGCATCCCAAACAACGCCATTAACTTTAGCTGCTAACACTTTTTTGGCCAATCCTTCGCTGATAGATTTGGCTATTTCTAATGAAGTAGTGCCTTTAGGATAAGAGCGAATTGCACCATCGGGGAAGCGAATTTCAATCATATTTAATTTAAAATGTATTTTTTTGTTGCAACAAAGGTAACAATTTGGCGGCAGAGATTTTTTTTTGCTATAAATTGCTTCAAAAAAACTTAACGGTTTATTATACTTATTACCTTATTAAGAAACATAGCTTTGTAATTATGTACCGTGTTGTTGTTATTGCTGTTTTTTTAGGCCTTATAGCTAATTTACTTCCTGCTCAAAGTTTAACAGGCATTTGGAGAGGTTATTTTATTCAAAAAAATTACAATCCATTTACCGGACAATTTGTTGAAGATAGATATAAATATGAGGTTCAGATTAATGAACTGCCCAATAAAGCAATAGAAGGTGTTACTTATTCTTATAAAACAACAGTTTTTTACGGCAAGGCCTCCTTTCGGGGATTATTTACTGCATCCACTAAAAATTTAGTAATAAAAGAAACCAAAATGCTGGAAATAAAATCCAGTGATTTAAGTGTACCTTGTTTAATGACCTGTTATTTGGATTACAGTAAAGAAGGGAAACAGCAAATACTTTCGGGCACTTACTCTAGTATGGGCGAAAAAGATAAATCAGACTGTGGTAGCGGTACTGTTTATTTAGAAAGAGTGACAACATCTGATTTTGAACCGGCACCATTTCTTAAAAAACAACCTTTTGTTGAAAAATTAATACCGGATAAACAACAAGAAACAGCATCATCTGCTGAAAATAACATCAAAAAATTACAGCAGGCAATTGGTGTTAATGCCGATGGAAAATGGGGTACAGCAAGTAAAGCCGCTTTACTAAAAAAAATTCCCAATGCTCCATTGAATATTGATTTTAATAATCAGCAACAAATCAATGCACTATTAGCACAAATTAAAACAGCCAACATAATACAAACACCTAATAACAAAACTGCACACATTGAACCTGAGCAATCTGCAAGCCTAACTACAAACAATATTAAAAAATTACAAAGTGTATTGGGATTGAAAGCGGATGGAAATTGGGGGCCTAACAGTAAAGCCGCTTTAAAGAAACAACTTCCTTCCAATCAAGCAACACCCGATTTTACAAATTCAGCTCAAATTAATGCACTAGTGCAGCAATTACAACAATCTTTGCCATCGTCAGCTACACAATTAATGGCTACTCCACCACAAACAACAACAGTACCTACATTAAAAGATACCACCCACCCAACTATTACAGTTATTCCTCATATTCCTATTCCACGTGAATTAACGGAGCGAAAAACCAAAATGGTAAAAGAAGTTTTTGTCTCATCACCTGAAGTAAAGATTGATTTTTATGATAATGGGGTAATTGATAATGACACAATTACTGTTTTTGACAATAACCGATTGGTAGTAAATAATGGTAGATTAAGTGAAAAACCTATTACCATTTATTTACACTTAACCAATACAGACCCAACACATGAAATTGTTACCGTTGCAGATAATTTAGGCGATGAACCCCCTAATACCGCATTAATGGTCATAACTGCAGGTAATGAAAGACATGAAATTTTTATTACCTCAGATGAGGGTACCAATGCCAAAGTGCGCATTACATACCGCGCCAAAAATGTGCAGGTTCAAAAGTATAAATAGAACTGATGAAGATTAGTGAGAAAAATGTAATGAGTCTAACAAATTGCCACATTTCATATTCAACGCAGGCAAATATGGATTTTTTACAATTCTACTTTCACTGAGCCAATCTGCGCCCACATTATTAAATACACTAGAACAATGAAAATGATACACCGTTGTTTTACTGTACTGAACTGTTCTAATTAAATCATAAAGCGACTGACTAATGGCGGCAAAACCTTTCAATTTTTCCTGCATACTTTGTTCTCCTGCCATTCCTACCAATTCAGCCTTAATATTGGCTACATTTTGTTGGGCGGTTTCTATTATTACCGTATCAGCTTTCAGTAATTGAAATGGTAAACTATCCGCTCTAGTCAGCATTAACAACGCTTCATTATTTACAGCATCTGCTTGTTGCAAATAGAATTGTGCAGATAAATCATAATAAGTTTGTAAAAAAATAGAGAAAGACGAATCAAAAACCGATTGATGTTTTGAAACCATTAATGGTTGCTCGGGTAAATTTTCGAAAGATGTTTGTTTTTCAGTTTGCTTACAAGCCAAAATGCCCAACAACATAACTAATATAATTGCATTAATGATAGAAGTTTTCATTTACTTAATTTTTCGGAATAATATCTCAAATCTAGTCCTTTTAATGCTTTTTTTTAACACATCACAAATATATACATATTAAATTTCATATTTTTCAATGCGGCTATACCTTTACCTTTGCGCAAAACATAGAAAATAAAATGTTGATAGGTTTTCAGAATGTAACATTTGAATTTGGTGCAAGAGTAATTGTAGAAGATGCAACTTGGCACATACAACCCGGCGATAGAATAGGCTTAATTGGTTATAATGGAACGGGAAAATCTACCCTTTTAAAAGTTTTAGTGGGTGAATATACACCATCTAAAGGCACAGTTGAAAAGGGAAAAGATACTACCATAGGTTATTTACATCAGGATTTGTTGAGTTTTGATACCCAAGATTCTATTTTGGAAGTGGCCATGGGAGCATTTGAAAAAATTAAGCAACTAGAAAAAGAGATAGAGGAATTAGGCAAAATATTAGAAACAAAAGAAGATGAAGCATTATTAACTGCTTATACAGACAAACTACACGAGCTTGAAATAGCCGGTGGATACACCATTCACCACAGAACAGAAGAAGTATTACAGGGTTTAGGATTTCAGAATGCCGACCTGAACAGGCCATATAAAGAATTTAGTGGTGGATGGCGGATGAGGGTTTTACTGGCAAAAATGATTTTACAACAACCGGATGTTTTGTTACTAGATGAACCCACCAATCACCTTGATTTACCATCAATAGAATGGCTAGAAAAATACTTAAAACATTATCAGGGAAGTGTAGTTATTGTTAGTCATGATAAGTTTTTTCTTAATAGAATGGTTAACAAAATTGTTGAGTTGTACCAACAACAATTGCATGTTTATGTGGGTGATTTTGATTTCTATGAACAAGAAAAAGCAATGCGGATTGAATTGCAGCAAAAAGCATATGAAAATCAGCAAGATTATATTCGTCAACAAGAACGATTTATTGAGCGTTTCCGATCAAAAGCATCTAAAGCTGCTGCTGCACAAAGTGCCATAAAGCGATTAGATAAGATTGATAGAATTGAAAATATCAGTTTAGAAAGACCCAACATGAAAATTAATTTTCAGGTAGATAAGCAGCCCGGAAAAATTATATGTGAATTAAAAGAAATAAATAAAACCTTTGGCAATTCAGTTATTCTGCAAAATGCTACAGCAGAAATAAACCGAGGAGATAAAATTGCCTTAATTGGAGCCAATGGTAAAGGAAAATCAACTTTATTAAGAATTGTTGCAGGTTCAGAATCTTTTAAAGGTTTACGAAATTGGGGCCACAATGTGGAAGAAAGTTTCTATGCGCAACACCAATTAGAGGCATTAAACTTAAATAATACCATTTTGGAAGAGATGAAAGAGTGTGGCAGTAATAAAAATGAATTAGAATTAAGAAGTTTATTAGGCTGTTTTTTATTTAGTGGGGATGATACAGACAAAAAAATTCGCTTACTCAGTGGTGGTGAAAAAGCTCGTGTTGCTTTAGCAAAAGTTATTGTAAGTAGAAGCAATTTTTTATTGTTAGATGAGCCAACTAACCACTTGGATATGCATTCTGTTGAATTATTGGCAGATGCACTAAACAAATATGAAGGTAGCTATTTATTGGTAAGCCATGATAGATTTTTTATATCCAAAACAGCCAATAAAATATGGGAGATTGTGGATCAAGAAATTAAAGAGTTTAAAGGTTCTTACCAGGAATGGGTAGAATGGAATGAGCGAATGGCCAAACAATCATCGGGGAAAAAAGAAATAAAAAAAGATGCCACACCTCCCACAAAACAAACGGTAACAAATAAAAAAGACGTCTCTACTAATACTCAACAAAAAAAAGAACTCATTCAAGTTCAAAAAAAATTTCAACAAACAGAAGCACTATTAGAATTATTGAATGAAAAAAAATTGGCATTGGAAATGTCATTAGCACATCCCGATTTATATAAAGATCCCGCCAAATTCAGTGAGTTGGAAAAAGCTTATACATCTATTCAGAACGAGTGGATTACAGCACAACAACAATATGAGCAATTGTTTGAAAAGTTAATGGAGTTAGATACCTAATAGCCAGGCATAACAAATGTTAAAACAATTTTATATAGTTGATTTGAAAAAACAGGTACATTGGCATTTTTTTGTAATTGCATAGTTATGAATGGATAGTGTTCTTTAGTTATTTCGGAAAACTTAACAAATATTGCTTTTGAACCAATAACATTTGGCCTTTTTTGAAAGTAGTACACATATCCACTGCCCATAGCAGATTTTACATTATCAAAGGCTGCCTGGTATTCAGCAATAGCATTGTTTAAACCGTCAAATCCAGACTTGCTGTAAGTATAAAAAACGGTATCATTATGTACTTCTTTCCCTTCACAAGTAAATGGCATTATATCAATTGGACATCCATTTTCATTATTTGTACTAATTAATTGCAAACTTGTATGTAAGCTTAATACCATATTAAAACTTCCTATGGGTGGTTGTTTCATTACCCAATAATAAAAAAGCGGTTTGGGCGGCTCTATATGCAACACTACCCGGTAGCTACTATCAGAAACTTTAATTAATCGAAGAAAAATATTAAAATCAAAAAAACCATTGTTGACAGCATAAGCCATTTTCTTTTCAAAAACAGTATTTTTTTCATGATTTATTGCGCCATTAACAATCACCAATTTACGATTTAATGCCTTGTATATTTGAATGGTTATTTGCTTTATGTAATTAAATCCGTCTATTTCATTGGAAGGAGTAGCAAAAATATAATCTAAACTAACCTGTTTATCTTGCACAACATAAAACCCATTTTGTGCTCCGGGGAGTAATTTTTTGAGTTGAAATAATTGTACTTTTTCAGAATATTCCTCAGGCTTGTTAATGATAGCTTTGTACTTATACTGATTAAATTGCTGATGGCCATTATTTAAAACATTTGCCAAATCAACACCAAAATCATTTTTTTTGGATGTAATAGGCACAAAATAAGATTGCGCGTAAGCAGTAAGGGTAGAAAACAGTAGCAAAAATATGCCAACAGTTGTTTTCATGAAATGATGAATAGGGTGAACGGATAGACAAAGATATTAATGTTTTTAAGAAAAATGGATTTTTTTAGATAAAATTTTATAATTGGGCTAACATAGCCTTAATAAAATCTGAAACCAAGAAACTAATTAATTTTCCTGAAGCAATATTTTGCCTACCATCTTCCAACCTGGTGGCGGCTTCACAAATATGTAAATAAGCAGGGCGAGTATTCCAAGCCATAAAATTAACGTATTGTCTGGCATGAATAACGCTAATTCCGGTTGGGCTTCCGGCGCTACTCAACACATTTTCAATAGCATCTACATCTAATTCTATTCCACATAATCCACCTTCTGTAAATCCGGCAGCATGGGCCAATGCTTGCTGATAACTCCTTTTTTCGTGTAAAAAAATATCTTCGTAAGTAATGCAATCAATAAATGGGTTATTCACAATGTCCATCCAAATATTTTGGGCAATATAATTTTCATGTAAACCCAAAATACAATATTTTTCAAGATAACCATCTTCCTCTGCATATCTAAACGCATTACCGCTATGTCTTCCTTCCATGGCACGATAATCGGCATGGGCATCTAAGTTAATTACATTAATCTGGGGCAAATCAATTAAACCGGCCTTATACCAGCCCTTAGCGGCTCCTTTAATACATGGATAAGCATTGTTATGTCCTCCACCAATAATAATGGGTAATTTCTTCTGTTGTGTTATTTCATGTACAATTTGTTCTACAGCATCATCAATGGTATTAACGGCATGGCGATATGCTTCAATTTTTTCTTCATAATTATAAGCATTCATTTCAATAATATCTTGCAAAGAACTAAAATCAAAAAATCCGGCCATTAAAATTTCGTGTCCGTCTAAAAAATCATTACTCTGAATATTCAAAAAAGTTTGTAAAAATGCGCTCCATGCTGTGTGCGCGCCACCAATACCTTCATTGGCTTTAATTCCAATATCTTCGGGTATACCCAGTATCACAAAATCTGCATCAGATTCCATTAAACTATCTCTAAACTGTTGTAATGGTTGTAAAGTTTGTACTCGTTCACCCAATTTTGTTTCAAACCTACGTATGCGTACCAACGATAAAATATCATCTTTTTTAAATGAATGCAGATAGGGCATAATTAAAAAAATTTAAGTAACATAAAATTATTCAAAGCTTATTTATCTCCATCTTTTTTCTTTTTAAAAATCAAATCAATTCCCTTTCCAATAGAGGATTCAATTCCTTTTGCTAAAGGTGCCAATGGAATGCCATCATATTCATTTTCCTGATGTGTATTATTTTGCTCCGGATATATGATGATTTTATTATTCTCCTCAAAATATTTTTCTAATTTATAGGGAATATTTTCGAGAAAACTATTATAAGATATTGTCCCCTTTCTAGAAGATACAAAAAACAATAAATCTGTTTTAAGAATATTTCGTGATAAAATTAGAAAATCTTCCCAATTTGAAAATTCTTTGAAAGCAGGAACAAAATTTATTTTTTTGAAGGAACAAAATTGTTGAATGGATGTATAGGTTTTGTTACTTCCAAATATTAAAACAGGGATTGAGAGTTCTTGCGACAGATAAATTAATTTTTTTAACCAGGCATTAAAGCCTATTTCCAGTTCTGCAAGAGTTGGTATAATTACCACAATCCGCTTATTATAAACAAGTGGTTTTGATAAATGGGTAATGAAAATATTTTTATTTATTTTAGTTAATACATTTTCAAATTTATCGCTTATCAGGTTTTCCAAAATTCCATTTTTGTGGGGCCATCCTAATAAAATATAATCAGCTAATATTTCGCGGGTTATTCTTGAAATACCGCTAGAAACATTATGATCAATGGTAGTAAGTGTATTAACCTTATTTTCAGTAGCAGAAGCCTGTTGTATATAGGCTTCTAATTTATTTTTAGATAATATAATATTTTTTTCTGCAGTTTCATCATTAGGAACAACTGTTAAAATAGTAACAGGATTAGCTGATTTTTTGTCTTTAATTAAAATAGCCAAATCCAATATTTTATCAACTGTTTCAACATTAGCAGTAGGTATTAAAATTTGTTCACTATTCATTACACTCGATTCTAGAATGTCATTTTCGTTTTTTTGCTTATCTAATAATATTTTTTTGGAAGCTTTTTCAGTGGCAAATGATGAAAAAACACAAGTAACTAAAATTAGAATAATGGTACCGTTTAAAATATTTTCATCAATAATATTAGCCCTAAAGCCTACTAAAATGATTGCTAAAGTTGCAGCAGCGTGTGAGCTACTTAAACCAAAAATAAGTTGGCGCTGTGCTTTTGAGTACTTTAAAAGTAATCCTGTAATCCATGCTGCTAACCACTTACCCGTTAATGCTACAGCTATTAAAGTGCCTGCAACAATTAAAGCAGCAGGTCCATGCATAATTACACTCACGTCAACAATCATTCCTACAGAAATTAGAAAAAATGGAATAAATAGAGAATTACCCATGAATTCTATACGATTCATTAATGCTGATGAATGTGGAATAAGTTTATTAAGTGCTAAACCCGCAACAAATGCACCAATAATAGGCTCTACCCCTGCTACTTCAGCTAGAAAGGCAGCAAAAAAAACTACAGCCAAAACAAATATGTAATGAGAGTGGCGTTCACTTTCTAATTCTCGGAAAAACCATTTGGCAATTCTGGGAACCATTAAAAACATAATAGCGGAAAAAATAGATAGTGATACTATTAACCTTATCCAAAAATCGGAGTTTAATGTGCCTGCATGATTACCCATTATAATGGCTAAAATAATCAGTACTGCAGTATCAGTTAATACAGTTGCCCCCACTGTAATGGCTACAGCCTGATTTTTAGCAATTCCTAATTTACTAACAATTGGGTATGCTACCAAAGTATGTGTAGCAAACATACTGGCAGTTAAAAAACTAGTATTTACATCATATCCTAACAAGTAATGACATACCGGAAAGCCAATACCCAATGGAATGATAAATGTTAAAAAACCAAATAAATAACTTTTATTTTTATTAGCTTTAAATTCATTAATGTCTAATTCCAATCCTGCTATAAACATAATGTATAGTAAGCCGATGGTTGAAAATAAATCAACCGCCGAATTTTTTTCAAGTACATTAAATCCATATGGCCCAATAATTACTCCTGAAATAATTAAACCTATAATTCCAGGTATATTCAATTTTTTTAAAATAATTGGAGATAATAATATTATAAATAATATGAGTGAAAAAATCAAAACCGGATTTTGTAATGGCAATTGAAATTCATGGATAAAATGTTTGAAAAAATCGTTCATATATTAAATAAATTAAAATAATAATTGCTTACTTAGATTATTTAAGCAATATAAAAGAAAAAAATTAAATAGAAATAACTAGTAGTTGCAATTTAACATTAACGTTATTTATGCTTTAAATTTTAAATTAAATCCATTTACCAGCAATCATTACCCTGTCAATTACGGGCGTACCAAAATGGTAGGGTATATAAGCAACTGACGGAATGGGTTTGGTGAAAATAAGATTAGCAGATTTACCAACTGTAATACTGCCAACTTCTTTTTCAATGCCCATTGCATATGCACCATTTAGTGTTGCAGCATTAATAGCTTCTTCCGGAAAAAATTGGTTTTGTATGCATGCTAGCGAAACCACAAAATTCATATTACCACTTGGGGATGAACCAGGGTTATAATCTGATGCTAAAGCTAAAGCACAATTTTCTTGTAACATTTTACGTACCGGCGCATATTGCATTCTCAAAAAAAATGCAGCAGTAGGTAAAATAGTGCCAATTGTATTAGACGTAGCTAATGCATGAATAGACTTTTCATTCATAGCTTCTAAATGATCAACAGAAATAGCATTGTATTTAACCCCTATTTCTACCCCACCACTAACAGATAATTGATTGGCATGTAGTTTAGCAGCTAATCCATATTTATAAGCAGCTTCCAAAATTTTTTCTGTTTCACTAGTACTAAAAAAATTTTGTTCACAAAAAACATCAATATAATCGGCCAGTTTTTCATTTGCAATTTCTGGCAACATTTTCTCTATTATAAGTTGTATATAGCCTTGCTTGTTTGCTTTATATGCTGACGGAATTGCATGTGCACCTAAAAAAGTTGCTTTAACGGGTATAGGTATTGCTTCTTTAATTCTTCTAATAACACGCAACATTTTTATTTCGTCTGCAACAGATAATCCATATCCACTTTTTATTTCAATGGCGCCCGTTCCTAAAAGCATTAATTCTTTTAAACGGATATGTGTGCTTTTAAATAAATCATCTTCAGAAGTAGCTTGTAATGCAGCAGCAGAATGTAAAATGCCTCCTCCCCTAGCAGCAATATCTGCATAGCTTAACCCATGTAATTTATCTACAAACTCTTGTTCTCTACTTTTAGCAAATACAATATGTGTATGGCTATCACACCAAGTTGGTAATACCGAAGCGCCCGCTGCATCATATACTGCATCATAAACCATTTCCGGCAATTCATCCATACTTCCAAATGCAGCAATTTTGCCATGATTTATCACCAAAAATGCATTTTCAATGCAAGGTAAATTAGCCATTAATTTCCCACGAAGTAAGAAATATTGTTCACGTACATTCATTAATTGGTGTATGTTGGTAATTAACAATTGCATGGTAACATATATTTTATCAAAAAATCAAGTTAAACAAATTATTAAATAAGCATTGTTAAGCTTAAATTGCAAAGCAATAGGATATTAGGTATGATATGTTATGTGCACGTTGTAAGATACCCAAAATATTTGGGATTTTTTGGAATGCTATCAATGGCTTTTTTCAGAATTTCACTTTTTTTAAATAAACATGTTCATTTTTATAAATTATTAGGCTGTGGTAAAAATGGGAGTTTTGATTTACAACCCGATTGGAGACAATGGGCTATTTTAACAATTTCAGATAATCAACAAAATCGTTTAAATCATATTACACCTTTCATTCAGTGGTGGTGGCAATTTTTTAAATGTGAATTACTATGGCTAAAACTACAACCTATTGAAGGTCATGGTACTTGGGATAGGCAACTTTGTTTTGGTAAACTACCATTAAAAACTAATTATGAAGGTCCAATTGCAATTTTAACCCGAGCTACAATTCACACAAAAAAAATAAAACAATTCTGGAGTCATGTAGATGCAGTTTCTGCTGAAATGCATCGGGCTCCGGGTTTAATTACCTCTATTGGTATTGGCGAGATTCCTTGGTTTAGAGGTGCAACCTTAAGTGTATGGGAATCTAAAACGCATATGCGTGCATTTGCTTATTCACAACCTTTTCATCAGGCAGTAATTGTAAAAACCAGAAAAGAAAAATGGTATTCAGAAGATATGTTTGTTCGATTTATACCTATTGAAGTATCCGGAACTTTGAGAGGTATTGATCCTTTCAATGGAAAATTGTAACTTGCGCTGGCATGAATACTTCTTACAGAAAAATATTACCCTACATTCTACATTTTGTCTGGCTATATGCCGGACTAAATGCAATGCCCGACCATTAGCTTGGCTACTATATACATTCCCCATTTTTAAAATATTCTATAACGGATTACCGATTGTGTTTTCCGTAGTTTTCATTACTCATTACGTAAAATTTTATATATATGCCGCAAACACAAAATTTATTTGTTAACTCGGAAATTGGTTCGTTAAAGCGATTATTGGTACATAGTCCAGATAGTGGTTTAGGCAAGGTGGTACCCTCTAAAGCACAAGACTGGTTATTTGAGGATATTGTTCACTTAAATACAATTCGAAAAGAAGAGTATGATTATTACACCAAAATATTATTGTTTTTTTTAGATCCCGAAAAAATTAAAGGCCAACTGCCAACTATTGATGCAGAAGAAAACAACCGGGTTTTTTATAAACCTGATAATCCTGGTTTTTATAAATCAGATAAAGTGATTGAATTAGAATGGCTTTTGGCAGAAATTTTAATGAATGAATCAATTAAACATAGTCTGATAGCCTCTGTTTGTGCTATAGAAGGATGTACCTTTAAAACTCAAAATTCCTTAATGCAATATGATGCAGTATCACTGGCTAAAACATTTATTAGTGGAGCTGCCAATAATAAAGAAATGTTATTTGCGCCAATTCCCAATTTTATTTTTACTAGAGATATTGGAATTACAATTAAAGATCATGTACTTTTAAACAAGCCTGCTAAAAAAGCTAGAACCAGAGAAGCACTTTTAGCCAAATACATATTTTTCAATCATCCATTCTTTAGTGCTTATACAAACAACATTATAGAGCTTACTGATACATATCAAAATCTGTTATTACCCAAAGAAGAAGATGAAAGAAAAATTACTTTAGAAGGTGGCGATATTATGGTAATTAGCAACAACCACTTATTAGTGGGCGTTAGTGAAAGAACATCATCTGAGGCTGCCGCAAAAATTGCACATATTGTTTTTATGAAAAATTTGATGGAAAAAGTAACCATCATTAAAATTCCCAAAAAAAGAGATTACATGCACATTGACACCGTTTTTACACAAGTAAAAAGAAATGTATGGGTAATGTTAGGTAATTTTTCTAAAAAAGCTGTATTGCATGAAGATGAGGACGTAATTGAACGTACCTTAGAAATAAAAAAAGAAGAAAAAATAAAAATTAAACAGTTTCATAAAAATGATCCTGAAAATACAGTGCATTTTGATAGTCTAGAAGAACTTTTGATAGACATTAGCAAAAACGATTTCCATTGTAATGAAGCTGACATTAAAATTATTTTTTCAGGCAATAATGAATTTCCATACAGTGCCCGAGAGCAGTGGACAGACTCCTGCAACCTTTTAGCCATTAAAGAGGGTGTAGTATTAGGATATGACAGAAATGATAAAACAGCAGAAGCATTTAAATCTAATGGTTTTGCTGTTATACATGCCAAAGATTTAATTCCACAATTTGTTTCCGGTAAAATTAATCCACAACGTATGGAAGATACCCTCATTTTAATGCCTTCTGCAGAGTTATCAAGAGCAAGAGGTGGCTTTCATTGCATGAGTATGCCTATATTAAGAGAACAAATAAATTTTTAAACTATGCAAAATACTGCACACTTATTAATGATACGACCGGTTCGCTTTGCTTTTAACAAAGAAACAGCCGTTAATAACACCTTTCAAGAAGTTGATACGGATAAGGATGTTGCATCAATAGCAGAACTTGAGTTTGATACATTTGCCCAAAAACTTATCAGCAGCGGCTTAGATGTTACCATTGTACAAGATACACCTGAACCACATACACCAGATTCTATATTTCCCAACAATTGGATTTCTTTCCATGAAGATGGTACCATTATATTATACCCCATGTTTGCCGAAAATAGAAGAGCCGAACGCAAACCTCATGTCCTCAATGAAATAAAAAGTAAATTTAATGTTACAAATCAAATTGATCTGACAGATTTGGAAAATAAGCAGATGTTTTTAGAAGGGACAGGCAGTATGGTGTTAGATAGAGATAACAAAATTGCTTATGCTTGTCTTTCGCCTAGAACAAATCAAAATGCACTAGAAATATTTGCAAACAAAACTGGTTATCAAATTGTGTCCTTTCATTCAACCGACCAACAACGTTTACCTATTTATCATACAAATGTAATGATGTGCGTAGCCAAACAATTTGTAGTAATTTGTATGGATAGCATTACTGATAATACAGAAAGAGAAATGGTAGAAAAACTTATTCAAAAAACAGGTAAAAAGCTAGTACCTATTAGCTTTGAACAGATGGAGCATTTTGCAGGCAATATGCTACAGGTTCAAAATAAACAAGATGAAAAACTATTGGTCATGTCTACCCAAGCATTCAATAGTTTACTGCCTGAGCAAATACAAATATTGGAAAAGTATAATAGAATAATACACTCAGATTTATCTACAATTGAAAAAAATGGGGGTGGTAGTGCCAGGTGTATGTTAGCAGAAGTATTTCTTCCATTAAAATAAGGGTATAATGACCATATTTTATTTTAAATGAGCAGGTAGCACTGGCGTTTGCAGTAAGTGTTTTACCTGCTTTTCGCGATATTGTAAGCCTGAAAGTAATGTAAGCTGTGCAGCAGTTAATTCTTGTTGTAATGTTTTATCTATTGATTTTTGGGATTGAATGGCCATGAAATAGTCCTGAATAATAATTAAATCATGCCAATTACCAATTGCCTCTTGTAAATTATTATAGTAAGGAAAATGGGCTTCTTCAAACTCGTCACCTTCAACTGCCACCCATCGTATGGCATTCATCCAGCGTTTAATTTTTTTTCTAAATTCGTGCCAATCTTCTATTGAAAGGTTTTTCTTCAATTGCTCCTGCAATTCAATTTTTAGTTTCTGCATGTACTGTTCGGGCAAAATTGCATTAGTTTCTTCTACCAGTGGCCCACAAATATCAATTACTTTTTGCAAGGCTTGCTTATGTTTGGGTATGTGTTGCAGAAATATATGCTGTTCATATATTAAAGAACCTTCTAAACCTAACATTTTTTCTAATTTCGGCATTTTATGTTGCTGCAGCCATTGATGCAGAAGTTGATTTTCTCGCAGTACGCCTGCTTCATCAAATACAGAAGTTAATAATTTAGCTGCTTTTTTAATACGATGTTTTGGATAAACAGTTTTTAAAAAATGTAAAATGGTTTTAAATTTTTTCAACTCAATTCGCATATCATGTAGTGCAGTACTGCTAGAAGTTAATTCAACCTCGTAAAGATTGTTAAAAACATTCTTCACCCTTAAAGCATAATATTTTTGAAACGGCGATGCCATAAAAATTACAGTTTTATCGGGAGTTGCAATTACATAGCTGTATAAATTTACAACAAGTGTTTCATTTTATACATTATAAAATGAAAAATAGCAAATCATTAAAATTAGCAATTTGCATTAAAACTTAACTGAATAGCTGTTTCTATATCTGTGCATTGATAGCCAAGAAACTTTTGCGCCTTTTCTATATTTAATCCTCCATTTTTTGCTCGTTTTACCGGTTCATGAAAATCAACCTCAGTAACTGCTTGAATAAAATGAATAGGTAATTTTAGGTATTTAGCCATCATTAATACTAATTGATAGGGCGTGATATAAGCATTACCTGCTATGTGAAATACACCCGTTGATTTTTGAATAATAATTTGATGAAGCCCTTTACAAAAATCAATTACAAATGTTGGGGTTCTATACTGATCATTTACAATTGATACCAACTCTCCTGCATTGATTTTGTGCAACACCCCATGTAAAAAATCGCTTCTAATTCCTTCTAAAACAGGCCCAAACACAAAACTTGGTCTTACAATGGTATAAGAAAGAGGCGATTGTGATACACAAAATTCAGCCATTAATTTAGAGGCACCATAAAAGTTCAGTGGCTCTTTTACGGCATCTTCTTTATTTGGGCCATTTCCTCCAAAAACAAAATCGGATGATAAATAAATAAAATGTGCAGAAGGAACAAATTTTGAAACAGCATTCAACAATACCTGAGTACCAATTACATTAGTTTGCAAACATTCTAATTTTTGTAAATTACAGATATCCGGTTTGCTCATTGCTGCTGCATGCACAATAACACTAGGTTGGTATAACTGAAATATTTGCTCAACCTGACTTGGATTGGTAATATCCATCATTACATAAGTAAAATTGGCAGGTCTACAATTGGCAGAAGCTTTTGTGCCTGTTGCAATAACAGATAAACCATGCTTCAAACAATATTGGGCAAAATGTGCACCAATAAAACCATTGGCACCGGTAATTAATATATTCATATTCAATACTACAAAATAATCAATTAGCCCTTACATTTTTTATCCTCTTCAATAACTAATTCCTTTATTCCTTCTGCTAGCCATATATATTGACCAACATTTTATTTTAGATGGTGAAACAATAAATAATTTGATTTTTATCAAATCATTATTAGCCACGTACATACTGCTCTATTCTACAAAAAGAAATCATCAAACAAAAAAATGAATACTGAAAGGCTAAGTGGTGATATTGGGGTAATTGCTTACTTTTGCATCTTCAAAATAA
>JAGWPI010000140.1 GCA_028877005.1 Bacteroidota bacterium
CTCTAAATGCGGTATAGCCCCAATATTGTTGCAATACTTTAATAGGTGTTACATTTTGTTTATTCATGCTTTGAGGTGGCTTTATTGCAACTTTTATTTAAAACAGCATAAAAATAACAATGAACCAGTAATTATTTGCTGAAATTTGTTGGTACAAGTTGGTATTAAAAGGTAATTGCTATGAAAAAATGGTCTTTGATGGCTGTTAAAACTTTTGTATTGAATTAATGATTTTTTAGAGTAAAAAAAAGGGTATGAAAATTTATTTACGTAACAGTATTGTTGTTTGGTTACTGGCTGGCATTTGTCTTTCATCAGTAGTAAACGCCCAGCAACCTATATTTAAAGTAATTCCCCTTGGCGTAAAAGGTGGATTGGATGAGCGTAATTTATCTGCTTATTTGTTGGCGGTTAATGGTACTAGTAACTATATAGCTTTAGATGCAGGTACAATTTATGCAGGTATACAAACGGCCATTCATAAAAAAATATGGAATTCAACCATTATGCAATCAGTATTGCAAGATTCCATTAAAGGATACTGCATTTCGCATGGGCATTTAGACCATGTTGCCGGATTAATCCTTAATTCGCCTAATGATACTAAAAAAAATATTTATGCTATGCCCTACTGTTTGCAGGTATTAAAACAAAACTATTTTACCTGGCAAAGCTGGGCCAACTTTGCTGATGCCGGTACACCGCCCTTGCTCAATAAATACCATTACGTAACACTTCAGGCGGGTAAAGAAATACCATTGGCAGCAACAGAAATGGCCATTACACCCTTTGTGTTAAGCCATGGCGTTCAATACAATAGTACGGCCTTCTTAATTAGATATAAAGATGCATACTTGTTGTACTTAGGTGATACAGGTGCTGATAGTATAGAGCATAGCCACGACTTAGCTACACTATGGAATTATATTGCGCCATTAATAAAAAAACATGCCTTAAAAGGAATTTTTATAGAAGTATCCTACCCGAATGAACAACCGGAGAGTCAATTGTTTGGACATTTAACACCACACCTATTGTTACAAGAATTAAATAAATTGGCTTTGCTTACCGGTAAATCGGCTATAAAAAAGCTGCCAATTGTTATTACACACATAAAACCTTCTGACGATAATGAACACATTATTCAAACACAATTATTCAACAACAATTCTTTGCAGTTGCAATTCATATTTGCACAACAAGCAGTTCCATTGTTTTTTTAACATGTTTAAATAACCTTTTTATAGTTTAAACGAATGCTATTAATAGCCAAAACAACATCACTTAAACCCATAGCCAAAGCGCCTAATGCGGGGTTTAAGAAGCCAAAGGCTGCAATAGGAATAGCAATAATGTTGTAAAAAAATGCCCAAAACAAATTTTCCTTAATGGTTTTGTATGTGTGTTTACCCAATGCTAGTGCCAGTGGAAGATGGGTTAGGCCATAATTCATTAAAACTACTTGTGCACTTTGCATGGCAATATGCGAAGCATCACTTAATGAAATACCTACTGTTGCTTTAGCCAATGCAGGGGCATCATTAATACCATCCCCAATCATGGCTGTGGGTGATTTGGCTGTTAGCTGTGTAATTGTTTGTAACTTTTGTTCAGGTGTTTGTTCACTATAAACAGTTTCAATGCCGGTTATAGCGGCTATTTTTTCACAATTCACTTTTGAATCGCCACTGAGTAAAATTGTATGAATGTTTTTTTTGTGTAGTTGTTGAATGACTTCAACGGCTTCCGGACGAATAGTATCTTCTACTGTTAACCAACCCAATAGGGTGTTATTTTTTGTAATATATACATTGTGCGATTTATCGTTGGTTAAATGGGCTACTTGTTTGTAACCTGTTGCCATGTAAAGATTACCTGCTGCATCTTCTCCTTTTATTCCTACTCCTTTCACTTCTTCTACTTTGGTAAAGTGAATATGCATGGTAGGTTTCCATTCTTTTACAATAGCTTTCGCAATTGGGTGAGCTGCATATTTTTCTAAAGAAGCAACAATACTTTGAAATTCTGAGGTATCTATATTACTTTCAAATTGCGTAATAGAAAAATGACCGGTGGTGAGGGTTCCGGTTTTATCAAATACCACTTGCTGTATATCTTTAAACACTTCTAAGCTCCTGGCGTTTTTAAATAAAATTCCATTTCTGGCAGCTCGTCCTAAGCCTACTGCAATGGCTGCCGGTGTAGCCAAGCCCATGGCACAAGGGCATGAAATAACCAGTACAGCAATACCCCTAAGTAAGCTATTGCCAAAACCAATATTGGTAAACCAATAATTACCTAAAATAGTTACAATGGCAATAGCAACTACCGTAGGCACAAATATGGCGCTAATTTTATCGGCAAATTGCTGAACAGGTGGTTTTTCGGCTTGCGCTTGTTTTACTAATTGTAAAATGTTATTTAAAACAGTATCTTTTCCAATAGCTGTTACTTGCGCTTTAACAGTACCGGTTTCTATTGTACTTCCACCAATTAATACATCTTTTTTTGATTTATGAACAGGGATAGATTCTCCTGTTAATAATGATTCATTTACGGCAACTTCTCCCCAGAGAATCTTACAATCCGTAGGTACTTGCTCGCCAGTATTAATAAGTATTAAATCGCCCACTCTTAATGTTTCTGGTGCAACCTCAAAAACTTGTTCCTGATGTTGGTCATCAAAAGCAATCATGTGTGCTTTTGTTTTTTGCGTAATTGCTAAGCTTCTAATGGTTTTTTGCGTTCGCTCTACCGATTGATCTTCCAACCAATTGCCTAAAAAAACTAATGTTATAATAGCCGCTGTGGTTTCAAAAAACATAAAATCGGCAGCACGATTCACTAATATTCCGTATAAACTGTATATAAATGCTGCAGTGGCACCTAAAGCAATTAATACATTCATATTTGGAATACCATTGCGCAAACTTTTAATGGCACTTTTACCAAAAAAGCGCATACCTACCCAGTAAACAGGTAAGGTTAAAATTAGCTGTACAAAAGGATTCATGAGCCAATGCAAATGCACAAACATGTGCAACATAAGCGGTATTGTAAAAATGGCGCAGAATATAAAACGTTGTAAATGATTGGTAAATCTTAGTAAGAAAAATTTTCGTGTAGGATTTTCAGTGCTAATAGGTATTTCATTTTTTACATGATAACCCAAACTTTCAATACCTTTTAATAAAATAATTTTTTGACCACTGTCTTTTACATCAAAATTTACTTCACCACCAATAAAGTTCACTTTTACATTTTCTACCCCTTTTTCTTCTAAATAATGATGAATAGTAAGTGCACAATTGGTACAACTCATTCCCTCTACTTTCCAAGATACATTCTCCATGCTGCAAAATTAAATGAGTTATTGATACAGTTACCTTTCGCAAGTAGGAATATCTTTGCTTGATGGATGCAATTTTTACTTTATCTGAATTACCGGCAATGATTCCCTTTTTAGTAAAAGAAGGGCAAGATACCCAAACCTGGTTGTTTGAGGGTGAAATGGGTGCAGGAAAAACTACTTTAATTCATGCTTTGGCTCAATATTATGGTGTTAAGCAAGCAGTAAATAGTCCAACTTATACATTAATTAATGAATATGAGACATCAACCGGCAGACTTATTTATCATATGGATTGGTATCGCTTAAATGATGAAGCAGAAGCCATCAATGCAGGAATAGAAGATTTACTACAGCAGTATTTTTGTTGGATAGAATGGCCTGAAAGAGCAATAGGTATTTTGCCTGATGATGTTTTTAATATTAGGATGATTGTGGTAAATGAAACTACCAGAAGAATTGTTACAGAACATTCTAATCAATCATTTACTGCATCAAAATTGTAACAAATAGTGTATTTTTATTACTCTTATTCAATTTTTTTAAAGCTAACTTATGTCGTCAAAAAAGCCGATTATTTCTACTTCATTTAGTTATGAAACACTTGAAGAGACCTTAGATATTAAGCCACAAGGCTTGCCATTAGAAATAGGATTACCTAAGGAAACGGCTTTTCAGGAAAATAGAATTTCATTAACACCAGAAGCCGTAAAGGTAATGGTAATGAATGGGCATAAGGTAGTAGTAGAACATAAGGCCGGTGAAGGTAGCAATTACACTGATAAAGATTATAGTGAAGCCGGCGCAAGCATTGTATATCATCATAACGAAATTTTTAAAGCCCCTTTATTATTAAAAAGTGCTCCGGTTGTAATGGAAGATCTTTCATTATTACAAATGCATCAAACCATTATTTCTCCTATCCATCATTCTGCTTTAAGAGGAGAGATTTTGGAAAAAATGATGGAGAAAAAAATAACGGCACTGAGTTTTGAAAATTTAAAAGATGAGCATGGCAGTTACCCAATTGTAAGAAGTATGAGTGAAATAGCCGGCGGAGCATTAATGCTTATTGCCGGACAATATTTAAGCAGTTTTAATAAAGGTAAGGGGGTATTACTAGGTGGGGTAAGCGGTATTCCACCCACAAAAGTAATTGTTATTGGTGCAGGTACTGTTGGCGAAGTGGCAACCCGCAATGCTTTAGCCCTTGGTGCTAGTGTTAAAGTGTTTGATAATAATGTTTACCGTTTAAAACAACTACAAAATAATTTAGGACAACGGGTTTGGACAAGTGTGTTGGAACCCGGAATTTTATCGAAACAATTAAAAACCTGTGAAGTAGCCATTGGCGCTTTAAGCAGCGATTATGGCCGTGCGCCAGTTGTGGTTACCGACGAAATGGTAGCAGCCATGCGCCCCGGTAGCATTATTATAGATGTAGCTATTGACCGTGGTGGTTGTTTTGAAACCAGTGAATTAACTACACATGAAAGACCGGTTTTTTTAAAACATAATGTTATTCACTATTGTGTGCCCAATATTCCCAGTGGTTTTGCCCGAACCGCCAGCCAAGCTATTAGCAATGTTTTAATGCCATTGTTGTTAGAAATTAGTGATGAAGGCGGAATGGAAGAAATGGTTTGGCATAGTATTAATTTGCGAGAAGGTATATATTTATTTAAAGGGGCATTAACAGACTTTTATTTGAGCCAAAAATTTAATTTAAAATATAGTGATTTGAATTTACTGATAGCCAGTAGGCGTTATTAATTCACTTATTTAAAATCGATAATTGAAATTTTTTGTTGACAAAAATCCATTTCAGCAATATCATTACTGCTAACAATAATGGTTTTGTTAATTGTATAGTTTTCAATTAAATGATGATACAGTGTATAGCCTTCTGCATCTAAATTGGTACAGGGC
>JAGWPI010000141.1 GCA_028877005.1 Bacteroidota bacterium
AAAATTTCAATTTGCTGGTCTTTTTGTTTAGATTCATATTTGGCAGACAAATCATTCAAATTAGAAATATTTTCTTCACTTTTTAATGAATCGGAAGATTCTTTGAAAGCTTTGTAATAGTGAAGTGCTTTTCCTAAATCGCCGGAAGATTCATAAGCTTCAGATAGTATTTTATAAAAATAACTATTTAATTCAATCTTATTATTATCACCCACTGAAGGTAAGTGTAGGCCTTTTTCGGCATATTGAATGGCTAAGGGGTAATTATTTTTTCCTAAATATGCTTCTGCCAAACCTACTAATAAATAAGAATATACTGTTACATCTTTTTCTATCTGGGGTATAATGGTAATTTTATTAAAGTAACTAAGTGCCAAATTATATTCCTTCTTTCCATTAAAACAAAACCCCATGTTTAAATAGGCATTTTTTTTTAAATTTGAGGATGTTGCTTTTTCGGCATAAGCAATAGATTTATTTAAAAAAAAGATGGCTGTATCATATTTTTTTTGACGTTGATATACATCAGCTATATTGCTATATATATTGGCTAAATCATTGGTATCTTTCTTAGCTATATAAATGGATAATGCTTCTTTTAAATAATATAGTGAATTGTTATAATTCTTTGTTAAGCTATATAATATGCCAATATTATTATAACTGTCTGCTACTTGTAGGGTATTGCCAACTTTTGTTCTGGTTTCTAATGCTCTGAAATGCCAAAACAAGGCACTGTCTAACATGCCTTCCAGATAATAAGATAATGCCATGTTGTTTTGTGCATTGCCTAAACCTACTTCGTCATTATTTTTTATGTTTAAGTATATGGCTTTTTGTAATAATGCTCGTGATTTGTAAAATTCATGTTGTAAGTCATAGGCTTGTGCCAAATTGTTAAATACTTTGGCTTGCAGTAATTCATTGGGTAATTTATTACAGAGTAATAAGGCTTCTTCTCCAAACAAAACGGCTTTTTGCGGATCAATGGAAAGATAGTTAAAGCAGAGTTTGTATAAACCTTCTATTTTAATGCTATCATTATTGCCATTGTAGGCCATTTTTTCTAAAGAATCTAAACTAGGTTCTTGGCCAAATAAATGGAGGGTACAAATCAAAAGGGCAATTACTAATGCTACAAATGACTTCATTTTTCAAAAATAAAGGTATATAGGCAGGTTGTTATATACAACAATATACAATATTTTATAACAAAATGAGAACGAAACTTATAAAGTGCCTTATTTTGATAAAGGCAAATGATGAGGCACAGGCAAATGGATTATTTTACTTTTGTATTTTTAATGCTGCTAATTGTTGTTGTAAGGCAAACATCTTATCCCGTAGATGGGCAGCTTCAATAAATTCCAAGTCTCTCGCTGCTTTTTCCATTTGTTTTTTTATTTGTGCAATTGCTTTTTCCATTTGCGGAATGGTTTGGTAAGCCAATTCCGGTTCAGCAGCAATAGTGGTTGGGTGGTTATTGGTGGTATAAGTATCAATATCGGTTTCGTTTTTAATATCAAGTACAGCTGTTTGCTGCATAATTTGTGCAATTGATTTTTTTATGGTAGTGGGTGTTATATTATGTTCAATATTATAAGCAATTTGTTTTTCTCTTCTTCTATTTGTTTCGTCAATGGTGCGCTGCATACTTTCAGTAATTTTATCGGCATAAAAAATTACTAGGCCATCTACATTTCTGGCAGCACGCCCTGCTGTTTGTGTTAGCGATTTTTCATTACGTAAAAAACCTTCCTTATCGGCATCTAAAATGGCCACTAATGATACTTCCGGTAAGTCAAGTCCCTCACGTAATAAGTTTACCCCAACTAAAACATCAATTTCTCCTAAACGTAATTGCCTTAGTATTTCTACCCTGTCTAAAGTATCTACATCGCTATGAATGTATTTGGATTTAATATTTATACGATGTAAGTATTTATCCATTTCTTCGGCCATTCGTTTGGTAAGTGTTGTAACCAAAACACGGTCTCCTTTGTGTACTCTTTTATCAATTTCATCTAACAAATCATCAATTTGGTTAATAGATGGACGTACCTCAATGGGCGGGTCTAATAATCCGGTTGGTCTTACTACTTGTTCAATTACCACCCCACCTGTTTTTTCTAATTCATATTCACCCGGTGTGGCACTTACAAAAATGGTTTGCCCTATCATACTTTCAAATTCATTAAAATTTAAAGGGCGGTTATCTAAAGCACTGGGCAAGCGAAATCCAAATTCAACCAATACAAGCTTTCTACTTCTGTCGCCTCCATACATACCGGCTATTTGAGGGATGGTTTGGTGGCTTTCATCAATCACGCATAAAAAGTCTTTGGGGAAATAATCTAATAAACAAAATGGTCGGGTGCCGGGTTGTCGGCGGTCAAAAAAACGCGAATAGTTTTCAATGCCATTACAATAACCCAGTTCTCTAATCATTTCTAAATCATATTCTACCCGTTCTTTAATTCTTTGTGCTTCAATAAACTTTCCTATTCGGGTAAAGTAGTCCACTTGTTCCCGCATCTCATCCTGAATTTCATGTATAACTTGTTGTAAAATGTCTTTTGGTGCTAAATATAAGTTAGCAGGAAAAATAGCCGCGTTTTCTAATGTGCCAATTCTTTTACCTGATATTAAATCAATACTTTCAATACTTTCAATTTCATCACCAAAAAAATAAATCCTATAACCATAATCTGCATAAGGTAAATTAATATCTACAGTATCACCTTTTACCCTAAAAGTGCCCCTGCTAAACTCTATTTGCGAGCGGTTATATAGGGCATTCACTAGTGCATGTAAAAAACCTTGCCTCGAAATTACTTGCCCTTGTTGTATTCGGATAATACCATTTTCATAATCCGTAGGATTTCCCATGCCATAAATACAACTAACACTGGCAACCACAATAATATCCCTTCTACCGGTTAAAAGTTGTGAGGTAGCCTGTAATCTCAGTTTATCTAATTCTTCATTAATACTTAAATCTTTTTCTATATAAGTATCACTAACCGGCATGTAGGCTTCCGGTTGGTAGTAGTCATAATAACTCACAAAATAACCCACCGCATTATTCGGGAAAAATTGTTTAAACTCACCATACAATTGTGCTACTAGGGTTTTGTTATGGGTTAATACCAGTGTAGGGCGTTGTACTTGTTGAATTACATTGGCAATAGTAAATGTTTTTCCACTTCCGGTTACGCCTAATAAAGTTTGGTATTGCTCTCCCACATTTAATCCGTTTACTAACTGCCGTATGGCAGTTGGTTGATCCCCACTGGGTGCATATGGTGCTTGTAGTTGAAATGGCATACTGCAAATTACTATAAAGCCTGCATACAATTATTTTTTGTGCAGCAAAGCCATGTAGAAAATATGTAAATACCTTCAGCTACTTATTGGGTTCATTAATCAATTTTATTGATGCTACCATAGTTTTTATAGATAAAATTGATTTTTTTATTCCTGTACATTTGTAGGGTTATTACTCTTAAAATTTACAAATATGGAAACTACAAAGCATCAAGCAGCTACCAATGTTGCTTCCAACGGTTCAGCAAAATGTCCTTTTAATCATGGCATGGTGAAGCAGGCTGCAGGTGGTGGCCCCAGTTTGCAAGACTGGTTCCCCAATTATTTGCAATTGAATATTCTTCGCCAACACGCATCACTTTCAAATCCTATGGGCGAAAAATTTGATTATGCAAAAGCGTTTCAATCACTTAACCTGCAAGAAGTTAAAAAAGATATTATGGCATTAATGACTCAATCGCAAGATTGGTGGCCGGCTGATTATGGCCATTATGGTCCCTTTTTTATTCGTATGGCATGGCATAGTGCAGGAACTTATCGCATTCACGATGGCCGCGGGGGTGCAGGTTCGGGTTCTCAACGTTTTGCACCTTTGAATAGTTGGCCCGATAATGCCAGCTTAGACAAAGCACGTAGGTTATTATGGCCCATTAAACAGAAATATGGAAAAAAAATATCTTGGGCAGATTTGTTTGTTTTAACCGGTAATTGTGCTTTAGAATCAATGGGTTTACAAACATTTGGTTTTGGCGGTGGTAGAGAAGATGTGTGGGAACCTGAATTAGATACCTATTGGGGATCTGAAAAGGAATGGTTAGGCGATAAAAGGTATAGTGGCGATAGAGAATTAGAAAATCCCTTAGCTGCCGTTCAAATGGGCTTAATTTATGTAAATCCTGAAGGGCCTAATGGCAATCCCGATCCGTTAGCTGCAGCAAAAGATATTCGGGAAACATTTAAACGCATGGCAATGAACGATTATGAAACCGTAGCCTTAATTGCCGGCGGACATACATTTGGTAAAACACATGGTGCTGCAGACCCATCTAAATATGTTGGTCCGGCTCCTGCTGCTGCAGATATTGAGGAACAAGGGTTAGGATGGAAAAATACTTTTGGTACCGGTGCCGGCAATGATGCAATTACCAGCGGTTTAGAAGGTGCTTGGACAAAAACGCCTACCAAATGGGATAATAATTTCTTTGAAAATTTATTTGAATATGAGTGGGAATTAACCAAAAGTCCGGCAGGGGCTCACCAATGGAAACCCAAAAATAATGCAGGTGCAGGAACCGTACCCGATGCGCATGATCCCAATAAACGCCATGCTCCATTTATGCTTACAACCGATTTGGCTTTGAGGGTAGACCCGGCCTACGAAAAAATTTCGCGCCATTTTTATGAACACCCCGATGAGTTTGCCGATGCTTTTGCGAAAGCCTGGTATAAATTAACACATCGCGATATGGGGCCTATTACCCGCTATTTAGGTCCTGAAGTTCCAAAAGAAGTACTACTTTGGCAAGATCCCATCCCTGCAATAGATTATACTATTATTGATGATAATGATGTAAAAGCGCTAAAAAAGGCAATTCTACAAACAGGATTATCAATTGCTGAGTTGGTATCAACCGCATGGGCTTCTGCTGCCACATTCAGGGGTTCTGATAAGCGCGGTGGCGCTAATGGTGCTCGTATTCGATTAGCGCCGCAAAAATATTGGGAAGTGAATCAGCCTGCACAACTTAGTAAGGTGTTAGATAAACTGGAACAAGTGCAACACACTTTTAATTCAGAACAGAAAGGCAATAAAAAAGTTTCTTTGGCAGATTTAATTGTTTTGGGTGGATGTGCTGCTATTGAAAAAGCTGCAAAAGCCGCCGGTTTTGAAGTTACGGTTCCATTTACGCCCGGTCGTAATGATGCAACTCAGGAACAAACAGATATAGAATCATTTGCTGTATTAGAACCCATAGCAGATGCATTTAGAAACTATGTTAACAACAACATACATCATACTGTTTTACCCGAAGCATTGCTTATTGATAAAGCACAATTATTAACACTTACCGCTCCTGAAATGACAGTTCTTATAGGTGGTATGCGTGTTTTAAACACAAATTATAATCACAGTAAACACGGTGTTTTTACCCATCATCCTGAAACTTTAACCAATGATTTCTTCTTACACTTATTAGATATGAAATATGTGTGGAAGCCTATCAATGATAAGAAGGAATTTTTTGAGATCAAAGAAAGAAAAACCGGCGAAGTTAAGTTTACAGCTTCACGCGTAGATTTAATTTTTGGCTCTAATTCTGAACTGCGTGCCATTGCCGAAGTGTATGGTTGTGATGATGGAAAAGAAAAATTTGTGCATGATTTTATTGCCGCATGGAATAAAGTGATGAATTTAGATAGGTTTGATTTGAAGTAGTTCTATTTTGTATAAGAAGAGGCTGTATCTATACTTTGCTAATACAGCCTCTTCTTGTTTTAATTATTGGGGAGATGATGTCATTTTTTTGTATAGTGTAAAAAGTATTTATATAATAAAATTTAGTACCTATTTTTAAGTACTATATTTTATAAGCCTATTTAATTCATTTTCTGTTGCTAATAGTACCCTTCTTTTCCAGTTTAAATAATGATTCTATAAAATATGTTTACTCCGTATGCATATTTTACATTTATTGAAATTTATATTTCAACACAATTTTTTAATGGTAAATCGGCAATATAAAATATAGGCATTTTAATAAAATTATTTTGTATCTATTTACCTATTGTAGGTAAACAATTACATGTATTTATTTTTATTTTTTCAGGAATAAGTGAAATAAGAACTTTGGGCCAATTAGTATTTTCTTTTTATGCACATTCGTTAAGGTATCTTGCATAAACGTTTTTAAGTAATTACTTTTTTCTACCTTTCTACCTATAAAGTCAAAAGCTCGAGCATAGCAAGAAAGTTTTTGCATCTTTCTGCTAATGAAAAATTCAGGCCACATTTTTCTATAAATTTCTTTATCGTACGCATGTAGAAATGAGGCGGAGAAATTATTTTTTGAGAATGCACTTATTATTACATCTGCGGCAATCCTTCCACTACGAATGGCATTACCTATTCCCTCACCGCTGAAAGGGTCTATTAATGATGCAGCATCACCTAATAATAAAAAGCGATTGCCTGAAATTTTATTTTTTTTTGAGCCCAGTGGCAATCCATAACCTTTTATGTTTTCCATGGGTATTGCATCTTTAAATCTATCTTTTAACAATGGATGTTCATTTATTAATTGTTGAAAAATTTTTTTAAGATTTAAATGCTTCTTACTAATAGTAGAACTAAGAATTCCTATACCAACATTTGCCTCATTATTGGGTAATGGAAAAACCCATAAATAACCGGGTAATATTTCTTTGAAAAAATAGAGTTCAATAAAATTTTCACTATTAAAGTGAGCAACGTTTTTAAAATATTGACGGAGTCCTGCACTATAGTGGTTCTTCTCAATTGTTTTGTCTATCATTTTCTTTTTTACAATAGAATGTGCACCATCCGCTCCAATTACTATTTGTGCATCAAAAGTTCCTTTTGATGTTTGTACTGTGGCACTTTTAAATGTACAATTAACATCTTCAACAGTTGTGTCAAAATAAAAATCTACTTCACTATTATTTTTTAGTTGCTCATATAGAAATTGATCAAACACTATTCGTTTACATACATACCCACATTTTTTCTGATTGTCATCACTGTATATGGGCATTTCAATGACATGTCCGGCAGGCGATACAATTTTGATGCCGTATGATGGTATCTTTTCAGTAATTAATTCAAATTCTTGCGCTAAAATAGGGTTAATTATTTTTAACTGATTCAATACATCAAGACTCAGTGCATCACCGCAAGTTTTGTCTTTTGGAAAAGATGCTTTTTCAATAATGGCAATCCTTAACCCTTTGTTGTTTAGTAGGTAGGCACAAATAATGCCTGCCGGTCCTGCCCCAACAATAATTACATCATACTTTTGCTGCATAAATAATTTTCAAAAATTTTATAAGCATACTTTATCGTCCTTAAATTAGTTGACGGTTATTTGTTAATAATCCTGCTACAGGTCTACGGTTTAATTTTAAGTCCTGCCATAGGTTTACTATTCAAAGTTAGGGTTATAGATGAAAAAAATATTCTATAGTCTTCTTTTTACATAATTACGCTTCCATTTTCTTTTTATTGGTTTATTGCTATTATTGAAATTTTATGGGTGTTTTATAACTGATGCTATTGTGTGGACGTAAATGATTGTGCACACTTATTGCTTTAGATACTCCATGTTAGCAGATGGCGTTCTGTCCCCCGTGTCAAGTTGCACGACCTTTTGTAAAGCGGCAAACTGTCTGAATGCCTGTCTGTCATGGGTTGTGCGATGGCAAAAAAATTAAAACACCGAAGGGTGGGAAGAAAAAAAATGAATTTCTTCTTGGGTCGGGCAGGCACACTCTTTTGCAAGCTTTGGTCTGTGCTTGGCTTCCCGCAGGAGCGGGACAGGTCGTGCGGCTTGCAAATGTGCTTACACCTGTGCGTTGGCTTGTTCTCATGCTGTTAAATTGTCTGCTAGTAATTCTGCTTGTTTTAACACTGTGTCAATTGCCTTTTGTTGTTTGTCTGGCGGATAACCGTATTTGTTGAGTGTCCGTCTTACAAGCACCATGAGTTTTGCTCTTGCACTTTCTCTGATTGTCCAGTCAATAGTTGCGTTGGCTCTTACTTTTTCTGCAATTTCTCTCGCTATCTGTTTTAATTGTTCGTCACCTAAAACCTGAACTGCACTGTCGTTTACTTCAAGTGCATTGTAAAAAGCAACTTCATCATTATTCAGTCCGAGTTTTTCGCCTTCCTTGTCTGCTTCTTTAATTTGCTTGGCAATGTTGATGAGTTCCTGAATGATTTCAGCCGTTGTCAGTAAGTTGTTTTGGTAGCGTTTGATTGCTCCTTCCAACATTTCCAATAGTTTCTTACTTTTTACAAGGTTTGTCTTGGCTCTTACTTTCAGTTCGTTGTTCAGAATCTTTTTCAGCAATTCTATTGCTAAATTTTTGTGCTGCATTCCCTGAACTTCCAAAAGAAATTCGTCTGAAAGAATTTCCAATCCTGAAATTTCGGGTTTGTCAATTCCTGCTGCATCAAAAATGTCAATCACTTTATCGCTACTCAAGGCTTCATCAACTATCTGTTTGATTGCTGTTTCAATCTCTACATCTGTTTTTCCACCGCCTATTGGTGCATCAAATTTTGCCAAACGTGCTTTCATGGCTTGGAAAAATGCAACTTCGGGTAAGTGTGGCTGAACTTCTTCTTTGGTAATACAAAGTGAAAGTGCCTGACTTAATAAACTAACTTCTCTGATAAACCTTTCTTTACCGTCCTGTAATCCTAAAATGTGTTCTTCGGCTTGTAGAATGATAGACAGTTTTTCCTGTGCATCAACTATAAAAAATCTGCGGTAATTGAATTTGAAACTGCCTTCGTAATAGGCGCTGGGTTCTTCAACTAAAATGTCATTTCGGGTAGTGCTGTCCTCATTGAACATTTGCTGAACCACTTCCAATTTTTCTTTGAATATTTCAAATGCTTTCTCAATGTTCTCAGCAGGCTCGCCTTTTCCACCTGCTTCACCATAAAACGAAAGGGCTTTTTTCAAGTCTGTGCCTATGCCTAAATAGTCCACAATTAAACCACCTGGTTTGTCTTTAAACACTCTGTTAACCCTTGCAATGGCTTGCATCAGGTTGTGTCCTCTCATGGGCTTGTCCACATACATTGTGTTCAAGCAAGGAGCATCAAAACCAGTCAGCCACATATCCCGAACAATTACCAATTTCAATTCATCAGCAGGGTCTTTCATGCGTTCTGATAAATCCCTGCGTTGTTGTTTGGTGGTATGGTGTTTTGAAATTTCAGGGCCGTCTGCACTGTTGGTAGTCATTACCACTTTAATGGCTCCTTTGGTTAAATCGTCATTGTGCCAATCAGGGCGAAGTGCAATTATTTCTTTGTAAAGGTCGGCTGCAATTCTGCGGCTCATGGCTACTATCATTGCTTTGCCTTCAAAAACGGTTTGCCGTTTCTCAAAATGCGTTACAATATCTTTTGCCAAATTCTTCACTCTGTCGTGATGCCCAACAATGGCTTCTAACTTTGTCCACTTGGCTTTGGCTTTTTGCT
>JAGWPI010000142.1 GCA_028877005.1 Bacteroidota bacterium
TAAGCATATACGCTATATAACAATACTTGAAAAATGCTGTTTAAAGCTACTAAACCGGCAGCATATTCCCTGTTACCTTCTGCTAATTCATTCCAAACTATTACCATCGCTATACAACGAGCTAACCCAATTAAAATGAGTCCAGTCATATAAGCAGGGTAATTGTGTAAGAAAATAATGGCAAGAAAAAACATCAAAAATGGTCCAATAATCCAATTTAAAAAAAGTGATACACTTAATACTTTTGTATTTTTAAACACTTCTTTTAACTTATCATATTTTACTTTGGTAAAGGGAGGGTACATCATTAATATTAGACCAATTGCTAATGGAATATTAGTAGTACCTGAAGAAAATGAATTTATAAAATTAGCAGAAGAAGGTAAAAAATAACCAATAGATACCCCCAAAGCCATTGCCAAAAATATCCATATCGTTAAATATCTGTCTAAAAAACTCAAGTGTTTTCTTTCGTGTGCCGGGGCACAATTATTTGCAGCCATATTCTATATTTAAAGAAGTAAATGATTTCAATTTATCAATCGCAATATTACGATGTTTTAATGATAATTAGTATTTTTTGAAAGTATTTTAAAGGAAGCTAGAAAAATGACAGCAATCATACATAATTTTCAAGATTACTTATTGATTGCCGAGTAAATTGCCAATAATAACTTTAGGAGAAAATTTACTTTCCGATACAAAATTTACCAAAAATAGTACCTAAAATATCCCTATCCGTTTCAATTCGGCCGGTAATAATACCAAGAAAATGTAAACAACGGCGTATATCTAAGGCCAATAAATCACCGGGAATATTATTATCTATACCCTGCTTCACCTCTTGTAAAGCTTGCGATAATGATTGTAATGCAGCAAAGTGACGCGAATTGGTAATAATTGTATTTTCAAAATTTAATGAGTCACCGGTGGCCATATTAAACAAACTTAATTTTAATGCTTCTATGCCATCTTGCTGTAAAGCAGAAATGTAGTGTCTATTTGTAATTGGAATATTAGAAAATTGCTGCTGTAATAATTGAATATTGCTTGCTGAAACATCAAGCTTATTACCAACGGCTATGCATTGATGTTTTGCAAGATCCCATTGGTTTATTTGACTCAGAACTTCATTTATTGAATCATTTATGTCAAAAATAAATAAAACAATATCAGACTGTTCTATAGCCTTTTTGCTTCTTGCTATTCCTATTGCTTCAATTTCATCGGTGGTATGTTGCCGAATACCCGCAGTATCAATTAGTTTAAACAAAATACCATTGATATTTAAAGTTTCTTCTACTGTATCACGAGTTGTACCCGCAATGGCACTAACAATGGCCCGTTCTTCATTTAAAAGAGCATTTAATAAGGTACTTTTCCCTGCATTAGGTTTTCCAACAATAGCCACTTTAACACCATTTTTAATTACATTACCTAAGGTAAATGACTGCAATAATTGATGGGTACGTTGGGTAATTTGCAATAATAAATCCATTAATGCATTTCTATCTGCAAAAGCTACATCTTCCTGACTAAAATCTAATTCAAGCTCTATTAAGGCACTAAAGTGAATGAGTTGTTCCCGCATACCATCTAATACATGTTTAAAACCACCTTTTAAATTATGCAAGGCAGCCTTATGTGCGGCAGAGGCATTACTGGCAATTAAATCTGCTACTGCTTCTGCCTGGGTTAAATCCATTTTACCATTTAAAAAAGCGCGTTGTGTAAATTCACCCGGCATAGCAGGTACTGCCCCTTTTTGAATACAAAGCTGTATCACCGTTTCTAAAATATAGGAAGAACCGTGGCAACTAATTTCAACCATATCTTCGCCGGTATAACTCTTTGGGGTTTTAAAAAGTGTAATTAATACTTGATCAATCACTTCGGACTCATGTATAATTTCACCATAATGCACCGTATAGCCTTGTTGTAATAATAAATTCTTCCCTTTAAATATAGAATTAACTATTGGAATAGCTCTACTGCCGCTCAGCCGAATAATACCTATAGCGCCTGAACCTGGTGGTGTTGCCAATGCTACAATAGTATCTACATGATGATTAGTTTGCATTTTATTGTATAACTATATAAAATGAATAAAATAAGAAGCCTGCAAAAATTTGATAATTTGCAGGCTTCTTAAAATGAATTTTGTATTCAATTTATTCATCAGCCACCACAAAAGTAATACTTTGACGTTGGCGATAAATTACATTTCTACCATTTTGAACAGCAGGTTTCCAATTAGGACTTTTTTTCAGAACACGAATAGCTTCTTCTTTTGTACCATAACCGGGATCATTTTCAGCCTTAATATCACTTAATGCACCGGTTTTGTCTACAATAAAACTTACAACAACAGTGTACTTACCGGGAGGCGCCCCATTATCAACGGGTACACTACTGTTTAAATTACGTTCCAAGTATTTTTGCCATGCAGCTAAACCACCGGGAAATTCGGCCTGAATTTGTACTACTGTAAAAATTTTATCGTAATCTTCCTGTTGTTTGGGTGCTTCTACTACACCGGTACCTTTGTTTTCAACTACTGGTGCAACAATTCCCATATCTTTTGCACCTTCCTGATTAATGGTACCAATTTTAGTATCCTCTAATTTTGCTACTTCTGGAGGTGGTTCTTTAACTTCCTGATCTTTAACAATTTTAGGGGGTGTAAATTTGGTGATTTCCACTTTTGGGGGTTCCACTTTTGGTGGAGGTGGTGGTGGAGGTGGTGGTGGCTCTTTTGGTTTATCTGTAACATTGGCCAAAGAAACGTCCTGCACCAGAATTTGTGTTTTTGCCTTTTTGGTTGAATTTCCCAACACGGTAAGCAATAAGAACAACGCAGTAAAAGCAAGCATTACAATTACACCAGTAATAATACGCTTGTTATAGGTTTTGCGTAATTCATATGCCCCATATTCTTTGTTTCTGCCATCGAATATGATGTCGAGAAAATCGGCATTCATTACTTGTTTTGCGTCCATGATAATAAACTTTAAAATGAGATGCGGTTTCTAATAATTTTCACACCTTAACTGAATTAATTTCCGGTGGATCCAGCGGCTTCTGATTTTTGAACTAACTGCTCTTCTACCGGTGATATATCTACCAATGCATATCTTTTAATCACATTAATAGACATTTCATCTAAAGCATCTACAACATTTTTATAAGTACATTGTGGAGATGGCTTAATAACCACCATCAAATCTTTTTCAGGTGTGCTTGCTTTTTTTCTTAAAATTTCTGCTCTTATACCCTCATCACCATTACTATAATTAGCCGATTTAAAATTTGTTCCATTAGGTGCTAACTCACCTTCATAATAAAAAACGGTGTTGTTACCGCCTAAAAGTATGGTTAAGGCACCTGATTCTTTAATTTTATTTTGCTCATCCGGCTTATCCGCATCTTTGGGTAAAAATAGCTTCATAGCCGTGGGCTGGCTCATTGTTGTTGTAAAGATGAAAAAGGTAATTAATAGAAACCCTAAGTCTACCATTGGCGTCAAGTCTACACGGGTAGACATTTTCTTGCTTTTCTTGACGCCCGGGCCTTTCTTATGTCCCCCGCCCGAGGAGGTATCCATTTCTGCCATAACAGGATAATTTTAGAGTGAACAAATTGGGTTAAACTATAATATACTTTACTCTTCTGTTCTTTGACCTTTCTGCGCTAATTTCCATAATTCACTTCCGGTTGGAACTGCTTCAGGATTAGTAACCATTTCAAATTTTAATTGATCGGTCTTTTTAAAAGCATTAATAACACCTTCAATTGATGGATACTTGGCTTTGTTATCGCCTTTCAACAAAAGGTTCATTTTTTTGCCTTGGTAAGCATCTACTGCATAACGCATCCAATCAATCATTTCATTGGGACCCTTTGTGGTATCTACCGGAATACCTGGTAAGGCATTAGCTTTTCTATCTGCTTCAGGTAAGGCTAAAAAGGCTTTTAGCTGACTAAAGGGCACACCAATGAATGGCGCGTTAACAAAAGCATTAACATCTATGCCTAAATTTTTGGTATTATTAATAGCGTTGGCAATGTATTTCTTAGCATCAGGATCCTCAACTGAGAAAAACACTTTGCCGTCTCTGTCTACACTAACCAATACTACATCTTTAGATGGAGCAACTTTAGATGCAACTGATTTTGGTGTAACAATTTCAATTGCTTCGGGTGGTTTAAATTTTGTTGCCAATATAAAGAATGTCAGCAACAAGAATGCCACATCGCACATCGCAGTCATGTCTACATTCGTGCTTTTCCGTGGTAACTTAGGTCTTGCCATTTTACTGATTTTACATTAATTCAATAATGAGATTCTAATTTCTAATTTTTCCACAAACTTATTTATAGTTGGCAGCAAAACTTTGTGTTAATGTAAATCCAGACTCATCTATACCATAAGTAATACCATCTATTTTGGTGGTAAAAATATTATAGAAGATGATGGCAATAGCCGAAGTACCAATACCTAAAGCGGTATTAAACAATGCCTCAGAAATACCTACTGACAATTCACGTGCAGCATCTCCACCCGCTCCTTCTTCACCAAGAGAGGAGAATGCCTTAATCATACCTAATACTGTACCCAACAAACCCAATAAGGTAGCAACAGAGGCAATGGTGGAAAGAAATACTAGGTTTTTTTCTAACATTGGTAATTCCAATGCTGTAGCTTCTTCAATTTCTTTTTGAATATTGAGAATTTTTTGTTCTGTATCTAACTCTGTGTTAGTAATCATTTCTTTGTACCTACGCAAGCCTGCTTTCATTACGTTACCAACAGAGCCCTGTTGTTTATCGCACTCTGCTAACGCTTTATCTACATCTTTATTAGCTAAGTGAAACTGCACTTTACGAATAAATTCTTGAATGCTACCTTTTCCGGTTGATTTGGTTACGGTTAAAAATCTTTCAACCACAAAGGTTAATACAGTTAAAAATGTACCAATCAACAAAGGCACAATAATTCCGCCTTCGTACATTTTGGCAATAGGCACAGTTTGTTTAGGACCTTTATGACCTGGCCAAAACCAATGGCTTGGATCAGTATCAGGAAGAGAAAAATGTTCTGGTGCACCCAGATAAAAACGCCAAAAAGAATATCCTACAATAATACAAATTACAGGAGCAATCCATGAAATAGAGTTACCTTTTCTTTTGGGATGTTGTGCTGTTGCTGGTTTAGCAGCAGAAGCCGAAGTTGTGGGTTTAATGTCCGCCATGGTTCAATTGTTTTTTGGTTTTTAAATTACAGTGTTAAAA
>JAGWPI010000143.1 GCA_028877005.1 Bacteroidota bacterium
AAAATTAGTAACGGTGTAGTTAATTTTTCTGCATTAAAAGATAGCAAAGGCTATCATGGACTAAATGAACGACTACCCCTTGCCGATTATAGCAGATGTTACAATTTTTATAGAAACATTCTCATTAACAATGCTGGCTTATTTCGGTAATGTAAATTTATAGTACAACTTTTAACGTATTATAAATACTTTATAAAGTATATTTTAAAATTAACAATAGCTTTACCCAACAATTATATTATGAAAATTTCACTAGGTCAATACAACACACTTACTGTTAGCCGAAAAGTTGATTTTGGTTTTTATTTAGATGATAGCGGTGAAGGAATTTTACTTCCAAAAAGATTTGCCCCTGAAAATTTAAAAATTGGCGATAATATAAAAGTTTTTGTCTATCATGATTCAGACAATAGACTTATTGCCACCACTCAACACCCAAAGGGTGTGGTAGGAGACATTGTATTTTTAAAGTGCGTTAGTGCAACCGGCTCAGGAGCGTTTTTAGACTGGGGTTTGATGAAAGATTTATTTGTTGCCAAATCGCAACAAATTGTAGGCATGCGCACAGGGGGTACTTATTTGGTAAAAATTTATATAGATGAACAGAGTAACAGAATTGCTGCATCAGAAAAAATTGATCGATTTTTAAGCAATGAACATTTAACTGTTGTTGAAAAAGAATTGGTACAGCTAATGCCATATCGTAAAACAGACATTGGATATAGCATGATCATTAATCAGCAGCACCTTGGTCTTTTGCATGATAATGAAGTATTTAAAGATTTAACCATTGGTAAAATGTATGAGGGCTACATTAAAAATATTTTACCAGACCAAAAAATTGATGTAGCATTAGGCAAACCCGGATTTCAAAAAGTAGCCGATGAGCAGGAACATATATTGCAACTTTTACAACAACATAAAGGATTTCTGCCTTTCCACGATAAATCGAGTCCAGAAGACATTTACAGAATATTTGGTATGAGCAAAAAAACATTCAAAATGGTGGTAGGTACTTTATATAAGGAAAAGAAAATTAATTTAACTAATGAAGGCATCGAGCTTATTTAATGAATCAATTGCTTATAATAAAAAAATCCCCCTTTAGTGTAACACTTAAAGGGGGCAAAGCCAATACTGTAAAATTATTCAGCTGCTAAATTATTTTTTTACGTTTACGGTTATAGCAGACGATAATTTACTTCCATAAGAACGATGAATACCATCTGCAAATTGCAATGCCAACCTGTGTTTACCGGGTGTTAATTGAATAGTGGTTTCTTTTTGCGCATTACCAAAATGTAAGTGTAAACTATCTTTTGGCACTACTACCCCCATTGGTATAGAATCTCCACTATCAATTAATAAGTGGTGATGTCCGGAATTAGCAATCACATGTCCGGAAGAGTCTACACTTATTCCTTCCGCACCCATTTCTATTTTAAGTGGTGAAGAAACAGTTTGCCCATCTTTCAAATTTTTAAAAAACACTTTTGCACCTGCAGGTATTGCAGGTACCGGAGGAATAGCCTCCTCCATTTTGGCAGCAGTATCTGTTGCTTTTGATGTCATTGAATCTTTTGATGCGGTTGATTCTGAACCTGAATTACATGCAGCAAAGAAAATAACTGCTGTTGCGGAAACAAATAAAAACTTACGCATTATAAAGTTGTTTAGAGTGATGATTAAATCGATTAAATACAATAATTGCAGAGAATTGCATAAAGTTAGTAAACTATTGAACACCAAGTTTTACCAATTGATTAAAATGTGATTAGTTTTCAATTACTGACTTTAAATTGAACATCACTACTAAACATTTATGAACTACTTTTGTATTTCTTACTAAAAAATTAGCACTATGATTGCAACGAAAGCTTATGCAGCTCAAACATCAACTACACCTTTAACGCCTTTTCAGTTAGAAAGAAAAACACCAGGACCACATGATGTACAAATTGAAATTTTGTACTGCGGTGTATGCCATTCCGATATTCATCAGGTGCGGAACGAATGGGGTAACTCTATTTATCCCATGGTGCCCGGTCATGAAATTGTTGGAAGAGTTACACATGTAGGAGAACATGTAAAAAATTTTAAAGTGGGCGATTTAGCCGGAGTAGGTTGCTTTGTAGATTCTTGCCGCACCTGCCCTAATTGCTTAGAGGGTTTAGAACAATATTGTGACACTGGCATGATTGGCACTTATAATTCATTAGATAAAGAGGGCAAACCTACTTACGGTGGCTATTCTACTCAAATAGTGGTTGATGAACAATATACCCTTAAAATTCCTCAAAATTTACCATTATCAGGCGTTGCGCCATTGCTATGTGCTGGAATAACTACCTACTCGCCCCTGCGCCATGTTGGTGTTAAAAAGGGTCATAAAGTAGCTGTGTTAGGTTTAGGTGGATTAGGGCATATGGCAGTTAAATTTGCTGTTGCATTTGGCACAGAGGTTACTATGCTAAGTTCTTCACCTTCTAAAAAATCTGATGCAGAACGATTGGGTGCTCACCATTTTGCCTTAACATCTGATAAAGAAACCATGCAAAAACTGGCCAACTCATTCGATTTTATTTTGAACACAGTTTCTGCACCTCACGATTATAACACCTATTTACCTTTATTAAGAACCAATGGAACAATGATTGTTGTAGGTGTTCCTCCTACACCATCACAAGTACCTGCATTTAATTTAATTGCAAAGAGAAGAAGCATCATTGGTTCATTAATTGGTGGTATAAAAGAAACCCAAGAAATGCTTGATTTTTGTGGCGAGCATAATATTGTATCGGATGTGGAAGTTATTGACATTGATTACATTAACGAAGCATATGAAAGGGTACTGAAAAGTGATGTACGTTACCGTTTTGTCATTGATATTGCTTCATTAAAAAAATAAAAAACATAAAACAATAAAAAAACCTGTTGCATTTGTCAACAGGTTTTTTTATGTAAGCATAAATGATTTTTAACCATTCAATGTACCCATCATACTTTCAGGATAACGGGTTCCTGATACTGCATCAACTGGGAAAACAGCTTCAATAGTATTGATATCTTCCTTCGTTAAATGCACTTGTAAAGCCCCAACATTTTCATCCAAATATTTTATTTTTTTGGTACCCGGAATGGGGAAAATAAAATCACCTTTAGCCAATACCCATGCCAAAGCCAATTGCGCAGGTGTACAATGTTTCTGCTTTGCAAGTTCAGATATTTTTTCAACCAATGCTATATTTTTAGCAAAATTATCTCCTTGAAATCGTGGAGAAAAACGACGATAATCATCAGGAGCAAGGTCGTTAAATTGCTTAAACTGTCCGGTTAAGAAACCTCGCCCTAATGGACTATATGGCACAAAAGCAATACCCATTTCCTTACACGCATCTAACATACCTTCTTCAGGGTCTCTTGACCACAAAGAATATTCACTTTGAACAGCCGAAATAGGATGA
>JAGWPI010000144.1 GCA_028877005.1 Bacteroidota bacterium
GATGCATAAATAGTATTGGCTACAGAAGCTAAATAACTGGGCTCCCAACTGGGTGGCGTAACCTCATTAAACGGATCGGCTCCATAAATATGATCAGTACCCAATAATTTGGTTTGCTCTTCCAAATAAGCTTTTTGTATAGGTTTGAATAAAGAATCGAATGGATCTAAAAAATAGCTCTGAAATTGTTCACTAAAATCACCCCACTCACCCAAAGAATGAATTTTGGCAGATGGAAAGATGGTGGAAAGTGCTTTTGGTACATGCCCGGCAAATGCTGGCAAAACCGGCCGCATGCCTAATTCTCTTTCTCGTTGCACAATTTTTTTTTGCAATATCAACTGATTGTTAATCCAATGCATGGGTAATGGCCCCTCCCACCTATCAATATTGGCCATTCTATGCCAGGGAAGATATGCAGGGCCGGTAAAGAAAGATTGGATTTGCTTATCCGATAAGCCAAAATTTTTCCAAACCTTATACCAAATAGCTTCTTGTCCGGTAATGGCTAAAGGCATATTTATACCATTTAACGCCATCCAATCAATAAACCATTGCCACTCTTGCCAACCCCACCAAGGCATAGTATACCCAAATGTGCAATAATTTAAAAAAAAGCGCTCATTACAACGGGCTTTTAAACCAATAGACTGTTGAAGAATAGGCATATTTCTGGGAACAACTACTCCTTCATTTTTGTACCAAGAAACATTAGCCAGACAAATGTTTTTTAGATAGTAATTTAAGCCAACGGACATTGAATTGACGTTATTACCCTGAATAACCAGATGATTATTTTGCCATTCAAGAAAAAATGAATCGGCTGAACAATTAGCTATTTTTTGAAATTGAATGGCATTTGCATATTGCGGAACTACTCTTTTAACCAACATTTCTGCTGCAATAACATCATTATTGTTGTTATTGGATTGAGCTTGCATTTGAATGCAATACGCCAAAAATAATAGTAAAATCAACCTTTTCATATGTTTCTATTTTAAAATAACTAAAAAATATTACCTAATTTTTTTAAATCAGGTGCGAAACACAAGCAGGTATATTTTTTTTAAGGCAAAACAACCCATATTTAAACATTGTCTTTTTCAGACATTAAATATGCTTTAATAAATCCGTCTAATTCTCCATCCATAACCGGTCCTATATTGCCCACTTCATAATTGGTACGATGGTCTTTAATCATTTTATAAGGATGAAAAACATAACTTCTAATCTGACTTCCCCATTCTATTTTCTTTTTTGTAGCATTAGTGGCATTTACAGCTTCCTGACGTTTTCGTAATTCTTCTTCATACAATCTACTCTTTAACATTTTCATAGCCATTTCTCTATTTTCTCCTTGTGTGCGAGCTTGCTGACACTCTACAATAATACCTGATGGTAAATGTTTTAATCTTACAGCCGTTTCTACTTTATTAACGTTTTGGCCTCCTTTTCCTCCGCTTCTATAAAACTCCCATTCAATATCTGCCGGATTAACAGAAATTTCAATTGTATCATCAATTAGCGGATATACAAACACAGATGCAAATGAAGTGTGCCGTCTTGCATTACTATCAAATGGCGATATTCGTACTAACCTATGTACACCACTTTCTGCTTTTAAAAAACCATATGCAAATGGTCCATCAAATTGTAAAGTTACACTCTTAATACCAGCACCGTCACCCTCCTGCAAATCCACCTCCGCTATTTTCCATCCTTGCTTTTGTCCATACATAATGTACATTCGCATTAACATTTCAGCCCAATCTTGGCTTTCTGTACCTCCTGCACCAGGATTAATTTGCATCAAGGCAGGTAATTCATCTTCCGGTTTATTTAAGGTACTTTTATATTCCGCATCTTCAATTGCATTAATAGCTTGCTGGTATGCTATTTTAGTTTCTTCTTCAGTAGCATCTCCTGCTTTCCAAAATTCAAATAATACTGCAAAATCTTCTACAGCAGTATCTACTTGTTTAAATAAATTGAGCCAATATTCATGAATTTTAATAGATTTCATGATAGCTGTAGCCCGCTGATTATCATCCCAAAATCC
>JAGWPI010000145.1 GCA_028877005.1 Bacteroidota bacterium
CCCATTGTGTATGATTACACATATAATCTTTATGATCAATCTTGCTATTCAGCAATTCCATTATAATGGTTACATTGTTTTTTTCTGCATAGCCCATAATTTGCTTCAATCCTTTAACGCAGTTCTCCCATCCGGTTTCATCATCCATGCCTTTTCTGCTACCACTAAAACAAATTAAATTTTTGTAACCTGCTTTAGCTACTAATTCTATATGTTCTTTATAGCGAGGAATTAAAGCAGCATGAAATTTTGTATCGGCCCAACCATCGGTTAAGTTTAGTTCAGCGCCATTGCACATTGAAGAAGTAAGGCCATATTTTTTGAGTGTTGACCAGTCGGCAGGTCCTACTAAATCAATCCCTTTAATGCCTATTTGTTTTGCAGTAATACATAAAGCATCTAAAGGCAAATATTGATACGTCCACCGGCATACGGCATGATTAATATTACCTTTTAGTGATGAGGAGGCAATATCGAAAGCATTATTCGAGTTCATTTTTAATAAAAAAGGAGCGGCGGCAGCTGTGGCTGTTCCTGTAAAAATTGTTTGAATTGCTTTACGCCTATTGTACATACTATTTTTTAAAAGGATAAGGAAATAATTATATTTAATTATTTTTATTGTGCAACCGGTACCATTTTATTTTTTTGATTTTTTTTATAAAAGAATAATGCAGTAAATGCAACAATTAAAATAATGGGAATAATAAAAGTAGTATTAATAATAGCCGGGCCGGCTGCTTTTTTAGCTTCAATTAACTGATTAGCCATGTCAGTACCGGGTGCAGCTTCCATAAATGCCTTAATATCCGCATTAACGGGCAATTGTGCAGCTAATAAATTATCATAATGACTACCCATAAAAATGGTGTAAACAGACACGGCAAACATACCTGCACCACCCATTAAATTAATACCTACCGCACCAGTTTCGGGTAAATTTTCAGAAACAAACCCTAACATAGTAGGCCAAAAATAACAAACACCCAAACCAAAAACCAGAGCGCCTACAAATAACACATTACCGGTTGAATGCCCCAAAATATACAAACCTAATGCAGAAAAAATTGCAGAGAATAGCAACACACCTGCAGGCGACAATCGATGTACTACCGGGCCTGCAAATCCACGGCCTACCACCATTACACCGGTTTCAATAGTTAATAATAAAATAGCATTATCACTTACATTTTTCAATAATACATCAATCCATTGGCCGGTAAACAATTCAGTTATGGCTGTACCAAACATCAAAACAATCATAATTATGAACAAAGGATTCAATAATGATTTATACATTTTTGCAGTACTAACTCCTTTTGCTACCCTTTCAGTTACTGGAAATTGTAATTTACTAAACAAATACCCATATATTAAAGTAGGTATAATCATTAACCCAACTTGAATTTGCCATCCAATACCAATTTTATCTAATAAAAAAACCAGTAAGGTGCCAATAACAATTCCGCCTGGAAACCACAAGTGAAAGTGATTCAATTTTGTAGTTTTATTATCGGGATATAAAGAAGTAATTAATGGATTACAAGCCGCCTCCACAGTTCCATTGGCAAGTCCAATTAGTAATGTTGATATAAACAATGCTGCATAAGGGCTTCCAAATTTACCGGCATAAATGGTTAAAATTATACCAGCTAAATGAAATACAAATGCAAGAATTAATAATCGTTTCATACCAATAATATCAACCACTATACCACCAAAAATAATAGCCAGAGGGAAACCCCAAAATGCCGTAGCAGCAATTGCACCTAACTCAGCTTTATTTAATTGAAACTGTGTGCCTAAAGTATCTAAAATACCGGCTCTAATTCCAAAAGATAAAGAGGTTACCAATAAGGCTAAACAACTGGCAACAAATAATTTGTTTTTTTGAATGTTGGCTTGCATAATCAATCGTTAGGTATAAATTGTTTGAAGGTTAAATGTAAAAGTAATTTTTTAACCAGCAGCATTTACCATCGATTTTGATAAAAATCAATTCTTTTTTACGGCCTGGTAAATCTGTTTTTTTATAATACACAAAGCTTACATTTGGTGCAGTTGAATGAATTATTGTACCAACAAAATTCATTTCATAAACAGCCTTATTGTATTGCCTTTTATTTTCGGTTATTGGTATATTTATTTACATTAACACCATAACTATTTGGCCAATTCGGCTAAATTTTTACAAAAAAAGAACAAACAATGAAAAGAAAATTACGTATGGGGATGATTGGCGGTGGTAAAGATGCCTTTATTGGTGCCATTCATCGTATTGCCGCCAATATGGATGGGTTGATTGAATTAAGTTGCGGTGCATTAAGTGTTCATGAACAAACAGCCATCGAATCGGGTGAAATGCTTTTTTTACCAAGAGAAAGAACCTATTTAACTTATGAAGAAATGTTGCAGGCTGAAAGTAAAATGTCGGCCGATAAACGAATTGATTTTGTAACCATTGTTACCCCAAATTTTGCACATTTTGCACCGGCTATGATGGCTTTAGATTTAGGCTTTCATGTAGTAATTGAAAAACCCATTACTTTTTCATTAGACGAGGCCAAACAATTACAACAAAAATTAGCTACAACGGGGCTACACTTGTGTTTAACACATACATACTCGGGTTATCCTATGGTAAAGCAGGCAAAAGCTATGATTAAAGATAACACTTTCGGTAAAATTAGAAAGGTTTGGGTAGAATATCCGCAGGGATGGCTTAGCAAATTATCTGAACGCGAAGGTAATGCACAAGCAGCCTGGCGTACAGATCCTAAGAAGAGCGGCAAAAGTGGTGCTATGGGAGATATTGGCACCCACGCTGCCCACTTAGCAGAATACATTACCGGTCTTAAAATTACGCATCTGTGTGCCGATTTAAATATAATGGTTGAAGGCAGAGCATTAGATGATGATGGTAATGTATTATTAAAATTTAATAATGGTGCTGCAGGTGTTTTAATGGCATCGCAAGTGGCTGCAGGTGAAGAAAATGCGCTGAAAATAAGAATTTATGGTGAAAAAGGAGGAATTGAATGGGCACAGCAAGAACCCAATACTTTATTGGTAAAATGGTTAGATGCCCCTACACAAATATTGAGAGCAGGCAGTAATTATACAGATCGCCTCTCCTCGTTTGCAACACACAATTGCCGAACCCCAGGTGGGCATCCGGAAGGCTATTTAGAAGCATTTGGCAATATTTATAACAATTTTGCACGCACATTGCTAGCAGAACAGCAAGGCCAAAAACCTACTGCCGAAATGCTAGATTTTCCATCTGTTGCCGAGGGAGTAAGGGGTATGGCATTTATTGATAGCGTGGTAGCCTCCGCTCATGCTTCAGAGAAATGGACACCTTTCACGGAGTAGTATTGACGAATAGTATTACCGAACGTACAAGTGTGCGACGCAACTACAGTTGCATATTTGCTCAATTGCTGACAACAAAAAAAATAACTATGCAAACAATAAAAGGGCCCGGAATTTTTTTAGCACAGTTTATGAATAATGAACCACCTTTTAATACCCTGCCGGCTATTTGTGAATGGGCCGCCGGATTAGGTTATAAAGG